>CAZPHZ010000287.1:0-4225 GCA_964586035.1 uncultured Saprospiraceae bacterium | reverse complement strand
CGGCATTTGTGCAGCGCTACTCTACACGCTGCGCGAATGCGCGCATACACGTGCCCGTGTCAAAATAGGCATTGGGTTTTGAAATCCTGCTTTTTAAAGATGCAAGCATCCGTTTTTGAGGACCGTAATACCACTCTGCCCATTTCAGGTCTTGTGGATCCGCGCTTGTTACTTCAGTCAGGTTATCGTAGCGTGGAACATCGGTGCTGGTAGAAAGCTGAAGATTTAAAATGCCAAAGATGTAATTGGAAGGCTGGAATTTCACTTTTTGCATAAAATCCAGTTGACCATACCCGGTACCGGTTTGTACGTTGGAGTTCGACGGATACAACTCGCCGGGAACGAGCGTGCCGTTTTCAACAACCAGGTCATGGCCATCTTTGCGTTTAACGTAAAAAGAACGCCTGCCGAAATGTTCGAATGCTTTAGGCCGGTTATCGCCAGCCCGAAGGTCGTCATAATCTGTAACGGTGAGGCTCGTCAGCGAAGCCCACTTTCTCCGGCCATAGTTGACGTCTGCATGGAAGGATTTTTCACGGTTTGCCGAGGCATAGCGGCCATATAAATTACTGCTGTTGCGGAAGCTGTCAGCGGGTGAACCGAGGTAGAGTTCGGGTTCTTTCGAGCGGAAATGGACGACTCCGCCCAGTGCATCGCTGCCGTACATCAGCGAGCCGGGGCCAAAGGCCACTTCCACGCGCTCGAGCAGGGCGTTGTCGATAGTGATGGCGTTTTGCAAGTGGCCGCTGCGATAGATGGCGTTATTCATGCGCACTCCATCCACGACGAGCAGTACACGGTTGGCCTCAAAGCCCCTGATGACGGGGCTGCCACCACCCATCTGACTTTTTTGAACAAAAACACCGGCGTGCTGCCGCAGGGCATCGGCAGCGGTTTGTGATTCCGTTAACGCGATATCCGTTTTTCTTATCTGCCGCAAAGTGAAAGGTACTGATTCAGGGGTGTCATCGCGGCGGCCAAGCACCACGATTTCAGATAGATTATCGGTCGTGGGTAGCATTCTAATGGGTCCTTTGAGTTTGACTATTTCTTGAAAAGTAAAACGCAATGGCTGATGTCCGATAAAAGTAAAATTGAAGATATCCTGGTCCCTGGCGCCTTTCAATATTGCTTCACCAAGTGTGTCCGTAGTGGTGGCCATTATTAGTCCATTGGTGAATATATTGACGCCGTAGATGGGAATGCCGCGCTCATCCACTACTTTTACGAGATGCTCGTTCAGGGTATCCGCTCTTACCTTACCGGTGTTCTGAGCACCGGTTTCCAGCTTGGGAAAAAGCAGGAAGAATATAATAGAGTGTAAAAATAATCTAGTCATGGTACCAAGTGGAACGGGGTTGTATCAAGCATGCTTTCATATTACCTGGCGAAGCCTCCGGTCAGATGACAAACATAGATATCTTCCAAAATCCCCACAACTTGTAAGCATCGCATTTCAACCCGGTTTGGCGGTATTGTCATCCAATGGCAAAGTGAACTGTTTTGCAAACCGGCCATTCGCCAGAAACTGATGGGGCGATAGATAAATAAGAAAACCGAACTTTGGGCGTTTATCTCAAAAAAAATAGTCTGTTGTGAAAGTAGTGAATATAGCCCTGATATTTTGTTTAGCCTCAGTGATACCCGCCTGCAAGTCCAGCCGTTTGGCCCGGAAAACCAGCCTCAAGCCCAAAAGCGAAAAGGTGTTGATGGGAAGGTTGCTCGACAAACAGGTGTCGGCGGAATGGTTCAGTGGCAAAGCTAAGTTGACCTATAGAGACGAGTACATGCGCCAAAGCCTCACTGCCAATATTCGCTTGCGAAAAGACAGCGTCATATGGATGAATTTTAAAAAATTCAGTTTAGAAGCGGCACGCGTTCTCATTACCCCTGATTCGGTTTATATACTCGACCGCATCAACAATGAATACAGTGCAGAGCCATTCGAATATGTGCAACATCGATACAGCCTGCCCGTCGGATTTCAGGGGTTGCAGGCCATGATACTTGGAAATCCGGTCTTCTTTTCCAAAAACTCAGAAGCGGATGTGGAAGGGCTACGTTATCTTCTCAGCCAGCATACCGACAGGTATAATGCAAAGTATTGGCTCGATGGAACGAAAATGCTGTTGAGGAAATTTATGGTGGAAGACTTTCGCAACCACCGGAAGATGTTTGTGGAGTCGTCCGATTATCAATCGTTGGAGCGCAAGCAGAAATTTTCATATTTTCGTAGTTTTAGTTTGAGCCATCCCGACTTTGGAGAGGTGGGCCTGGACGTCAAATTTTCCAAAGTAGAAATAAATGTCCCGAAAAGTGTCAAGTTCGAAATTCCAGATAGATACAAGAGAATTAAATAAAAGTGAGAGGTATGAGGTGAGTGGTAAGAGGGGTCTCACTTCTTTGCTCTTGCTGACATTCTGTTTCCTGATGATGGCGGTGGGCGTATTCGGGCAGTCGCGGAAAGAACTAGAGGATAAGCGAAAGCAATTGCTAAAGGATATCGAGCGGACTTCACGCCTGCTCAAGCAAACAAAACAAAACAAGGAAGCGACATTTTCTTTATACATTACGTTGCAGAAGCAGATAGCTAAGCGGCGGCAACTCATCAAAACCTTACAAACCGAAATCACATATATGGTGAGCAGTGTTGAGCGCACAGACAACGTTATAGAAGCACTCAATGATGACACCGAACGCCTCAGAGACGAATATGCAGGAATGGCCCGCCACGCCTATCGCCAGCGGCTGAGTCGCAGCGATTGGCTTTTCATTTTATCGGCAAAGGATTTCAACGATGCTTACCGGCGCTGGCAGTACCTCCGGCAATACGACAGCTATCGACAAAAACAGGCCCGCCTCATTTTGGAAACACGAAAGACGCTGATGGACAAAATCAACATCCTGGAGCAGCGCAAAGTGGACAAGCAACGGCTCCTCGATTCCGAACGCCGCCAGTCGGAAATGTTGGGCTTGGAGATGAGCGCAAAGAACCGGTTGTTCGAGACATTGAAAGAGGATGAGTCCAGGTTGTACAAAGAGCTAAAGGGAAAAGAGATGGCAGCAACTAAATTGAGCGCTGCCATTGAACGCGTCATCAAAGAGGAAATGGCACGGGCAGGCGATGCCCGAAAAGCGGGTTCTTCTGATTCAAAAGACTCTCAAGAAAAGGCCGTTGCACTATCAAAGGATTTCAACAATTATAAAGGCCGGCTTCCCTGGCCGGTGAAACACGGGGTGATAACAGGATATTTTGGAAAACAACAACACCCCACAATCAAAACCGTGCAGATTACCAATAATGGCATCGATATTCGAACAGACCAGGGCGCGGCTGTCAGGGCGGTGTTTGAAGGGAAAGTCGTCGGAACGCAGTTTATCCCGGGCTACGATTATATGGTAATTTTACAGCACGGCGATTTTTACACGGTGTACTCCAACCTCGAAGTGGTGAGTGTCAGGAAAGGCGACGAAGTGAAAGCCCGGCAATCCATTGGCAAGGTAAGTACCGATAGAAAGACAAATACGTCCGAGGTTCATTTTGAAATCTGGCAACAAAAAACCAGGCTAAACCCCTCAAAATGGGTATCCGGTAATTGAGCATATAATCCATGCACCTGCCCCTTGCCATGAAGGCCCTCAGCAACTTTTGGCGCAGCAGCGGCCTTTTTAAACAAATATGATGAGTAAAAACTGGAAGGTAAATAAAGCCCGCGCATCGGGTATAAAAGTTGAAACTGAGCACGCCGTATTGATTGGGCTGGTGTACAACCTCCAAAATGAAACTGAAGTACAGGAGTACCTTGATGAGTTGGAGTTTCTGGCCCTCACGGCAGGAGCTAAGACCCGGAAACGATTCATACAAAAACTTCCCCATCCCGATCCGCGTACTTTTATTGGCAAAGGCAAAATGGAAGAAATAAAGGAGTATCTCGATCGGCATGAAGAGATAAACCTCGTCATTTTCGACGACGACCTTTCAGGCAAGCAGGTATCGATACTGGAGACGAATCTCAAGGTGAAAATCGTAGACCGGAGTAGCCTCATCCTCGATATTTTTGCCAAACGGGCGCAAACCGCCCAAGCCAAAACACAGGTTGAACTGGCTCAATTGCAGTACCTCCTACCGCGCCTGAGGGGCCTCTGGAGTCACCTCGAACGGCAGCGGGGCGGAATCGGCATGCGGGGACCGGGGGAAAAAGAAATCGAGACCGACCGGCGAATC
>CAZPHZ010000286.1:0-4227 GCA_964586035.1 uncultured Saprospiraceae bacterium | reverse complement strand
GCCATTTCACCATGTCACAACTGCAGTGTGACTGAGAGAGCGTGGGTTCAAGAAGGTCCTTTTCGTGAGTGATTGCAGCGTAGATATTATTACCGATGATGGAAAGGTAAATATCACCTGCCCGCTTCCGGTACTGCAGCATAAAATCCATCAATTCTTCGGGAAGCAACTCATTTATTCTCAAATTCTTAGACCCATACACCGTATATACTTTCCGAAACTCCTCCTGACGTACAAGCCCATCCATATTTTGGCCACCTGCAGCAACGAATTGCTTCAAGGCATTCGCCAATTGCGGCATCGTCGTCCTCGGCACAGCGAGTAATTTACCTTTTGGCGGTGTCACAAATTTGGCCCTGATAAAAATGCCGCGGAATACATTGTCGAGGCGGGCCCGTACCCGGCTGTATTCCTGTACATTCAACTCGCACATCTCGAATTCAATATCACCGATACGGCCAGCAATATAATCTTCACCATCGTAAACTGCTGGTTCTGCCCCAAAAATAGTGCTTTGCTGAAAACGCTTTTTAGAAATGAGACCTTTCGCATCGTATTGCAATTCGCCGAACAGCAGACCATCGTCGATAAAATCAAGGATCAGCTTGACCACATTTGGTTTGAATCGCTGTACGAATTTTCGAATCTGGGCCAACAAATAGGCTATGTACAGCCCGATAGGAATGGCCAAAAACAACGTGACGATTAGGATGTCGAGATACAATTCGAACGCAATGGCACCCGCCAGCAACAGTACAGAAAAGAACATCAGCCTCAGCAGGCGCTGCCGCCTCCGGTCCAACCGCCGCAACTCCGGCTGTATGGTTTGGTTGTAAAATAATCGGAAATTTTCGGGTTTATCCATGCGGGTTATGGGTTATGAGTGTCGGGTTTCTCCCCCTTTTGTCACCCCCGGAGGGGGTCTGTCCACGTCACACTGGCCGCCGGGGTTTTGGGGTTCAGGTAACTTCCTCTCTCCCTCTCTCCCTCTCTCCATCTCTCATTCCCTCTCAATAGGGCAGGTCATGCAGTGGGAGCCGCCGCGGGCACGCGATAGTTCGTTGGACGGCAGATTGATGATGGTGTTTTCCACGTCTTCGGGATTCAACTTTCCCGATTTGAATTGTTTCAAGATTTCCGAAGCGCGGACAACATTATAGCCGGCCTCCCGGAACGCCGTCTCTGTGTGTGGGTTCCGGTCATAGGTCAGTGCCACACCGGGTTTCAGGGCAACGAGGTTGCAGCCATCGGTCCATTGTTCCCGCTCCTGGTACGGGGGTTCTCCATTACCGCTGAGGATAAATTCCATCTTCGGGTTTATCTCATTGACTATAAAATCGCGTATGGAATGATAAAACACTTTGGTACCATTGCTCCGGTGCACCTCGACGTTAGATCCCAGACCATCTACCACTATCGGCTTGAACGCTACGATGTGGTTGGTGTTTATTTGGGTAAAAATGGTATCGATGTGCATGAAAGAGCGGTCCTGCGGGATGTTGATTTGAACCACATTATTAACCACGCCTTTTTCAAGCAATCTATCTTTGAGAGTGTGAATGGCATGGGCGCTGGTACGCTCGCTACGGCCAATGAGCAGGTAGTTTTTGTTCAACATCATCATGTCACCACCTTCCATGGAAACGGCCTCCCCGCGTCGCGAGGGAGGGAATTCCTCATAATGGTTCATATTTAAGATGCGCCCCTCGTCTTTCATATGACTAAATATGGGGTGCGACCAGAATATATACCGCGACAGGTAATTTTCCCGGAACCTCGCTTGTTTGCCCGGCTTGGTGATGATGATGTGGTCGTTAACGGTGACGGCAATGTCGCGGGTAAAAATAAAATTGGGGATGGGGTCGAAAAGAATGTAATCTTCCTCTTCGAGGTATCCTGTAATGAGCACATTGGCCAACCGGTCATCCGGCAAATCAAACAACATTTTTTTCAAGTCTTTGGGCAGCTCCTCATAATCCACGATTTCATTAATTACCCACTCTTTTGTCGCCGCATCAGTGCCAATGGCCCCCGCGAGAAGGTGCTGTGTTTCGAGCACATTTTCCGGACCGAGGAACGCTTTCAAAACGTCTGTAAAAATATCGTGTTCCTCCTGCATCTTGGGCAGATAAACAATGTCATCAAACAACAATTCGCCGGCCCGCCGTGGCGAAATGCGGTCAATTCCTTCATCGGGCCGGTGCACGATGACCCGTTTCAACTTACCAATCTCTGAACTTACCTGGATGGGCATAAAATGATTTTTTTATTTGGCGGAAGAAGTTGAGAAGGTTGAGAATGAGCCGGCACTCAACCATCTCAACCTTCCTCAACTCTCTCAACCCTCTCAACTCCTCTCCCTCCCTCACACCACCTTTTCAATTTCGTAGATGGAGTTTATTTTGCCGGCAAAGATGCAATAAAAGTCAGGACTATCATGCAACTTCGATATCTCCGTGGGGCGGCCGTCGTCGATAAAATTGGCCTTTAGTTTGGATTTAATGGTGTACATGGAGGTAAGATAATTCAACTCCACCTGCCCCGTAAAATATTGACTCATTTGGCTTAGCATCTTTTGAGAATTCGACTTAGGTTTGGCAGGGCAAAAATCGCAATTGGAAGTAAAACTTGGCGTACACTCCGGATTTTGCTGTTGGCAATCAAAATGAGGCAGGTTGTCGTACGACACTTTATGGTGCGTGTAGGCCACCGACGATAGCGACAACAGGCCTGATTTACCGTAGGGCATCATGCTGCCAAATTGGCCATCCATCACAGTCAGGCCAATGTCTTTCAACTGAGGTGATGTTAGAAAGGCGATTTCCGAAATCTCATGCATCAGTTGAATATCCTCCAAACCGAATAGCCTGTTCACAGAATTACTGCTGCAGTAGGTCGCGTTGATAACCGCTGCTGCCTCCATCATCCAAACTGAACCGGGCTGGCCACTATTCAGCGCCATGCTCCAGGTATTGTTCGCGGACGTAGCCTCAGTCACAACCGTGGAGGTCAGTACTTCGATGGCGGGTTCGTCTTTTACCTTTTGCTTGTAGTACTCGCCAATGAGCATGGGATCGAACGTGTACTCGGTAGTCAGATAAAGTGATTCGAGCCTATCGTAGTTAAACAACGGGTGGCGCTCCACGGGCTCGCACCGTATGCCGATGTAATGGCAAAACCGCTCGAACTGAGCAGCATCGGTCAGCGATCCGTGGCGGTCTATGGCGTAATATTTTTCAAAGGCAAAATGGATGAATGGCTTGTGCTCGGCAGTAAAGCGCTTCTTATTGTCGTCGGACATGAGCGCCGTGGCTACACTGCGCGGGTAGTGGTAGCCGCCGTGCAACCTTGCCTGATTCACGATGCTGGCCTTCTTAAACAACTCCTCCTCTTTTTCGATGAGGCAAATAGAATGGCCTTTTCCTGCAAGATACAGGGCTGCATAGCAGCCGAAAATGCCGCCGCCGATGATGAGAAAGTCGTATTTTTTTACTGCTCCGATAGTTGTTTATTTTGGATGAACATTTTTCAATGCAGCGTAAACATCGTCATACTTCTCCTCGCGCAACACCTGATAAAAATCAATATTCGCTATCAGTTGTTCCGCATTTGACGGCCCGATGAGGATGCCCGCCATATCCGGATGAAAATATGCAAATATGAGCCCCAGCTGGTACATGGCATTCAATTTCGTTCGGTCGTCATTTTCATTTGCTGTCGCAATGACAATCTCCAACTGATGCACAATGCCAGGGGAAGCATCGATTTCCCCTCCCCTCGCCTTCAAGGTGCTTTGAGGGGTATATTCCCCGGCCCGCAATTTAAGGCCACCGGCATTTATTCCATAAGCAATAAAACGCCTTGCCCCGTGGAAAAGAGCGTACCTCCCGTAGTCGGATTTCCACGGGTTGTGCTTTATTTGAATCGAGAAGTCGAAGCCGGACTTCTCGCTCAACTTGTGGTAAATCCCGGGGTGAAGAATGCCTGACAAACCTACTCCAATTCCCGACTTACGGACACATTCGAGGCCCGACAAGGTTTCTTCAATGGCATCCGGTTCCCTACGATTGTCCCAATGTACCATCAATGTGGAGAGATTGGAACCGAACATCCACTTGTATTCGTCGAGCATCATCAGGACAAACGACTCAGTGAGTACGTGATCCGGCGTATGCAGGTTGTTCACGCTGCCTATTTTCATCAATACCTCCAGGTCAGAGACGCCAT
>CAZPHZ010000285.1:0-4245 GCA_964586035.1 uncultured Saprospiraceae bacterium | reverse complement strand
TATTGAAACACGATGCTAAAATGTGGCAGGACCGGTTCTCCGGCTCTGCCACAATTTTTTTTACTTTAGGAAGAAGTCTTGGGTTTCTTACAATGAGAGTGACTCAATGCCCAATCCCGGGGAGGAAGGCATTTCAATGGTGCCATTTTGCAGAATACGAGCCCCGCTGGCGGGGTCATTAGCCAGAAACAGCGGCCCGTCCATATCCACGTAATCGAGTTGTGGCAGTAGTTGGGCAATGGCGGCAGCGCCTACACTGCTTTCCACCATGCAGCCGCACATAACTTTGAGGCTGAGTATCCTTGCCTTTTCAATCATACGCAAGGCCGGTGTAATTCCGCCGCATTTCATCAACTTGATGTTGATGCCATGAAAGACGGCAGCGCACTTTTCTACATCGTCTTCGGTTCGGCAGGTTTCATCGGCAATGATGGGCAATGTAGCATTAGCGCGCACTTTTTTCATGCCTTCCCAATCGCCGGCGGGGAGGGGTTGTTCAATGAACTCCACACCAAGTTCTTTCATTCTCTGCGAATTGAGGATGGTTTCTTCGGCCGTCCAGGCGCAGTTGACATCTACCCGGAATGTGGCTTTTGTGTGGAGGCGCAGTGTTTCCAGTAGCGCCATATCATCCGGAGTGCCCAGTTTTATTTTTAAAATATCGAACTGGAGGGTATTTAACTTTTCTATCAATTTTCCCAAATTGCCGATGCTCAGGGTATAACTCGTTTTTGGCAGCCCTTCATTGTGCGCCTTCCAAAATTCCCGGCAGGGGTGGCCGCAAATTTTACCGTACAGGTCATGAGCAGCCTCGTCAAAGGCACATTGTAAAAAAGGAGAAGAACTCAAATGGGGTCTCAGGTATTCCCAATAATTAGTGGGATTGTCGAAGGCATAAGCTTCGGCAATGGGCAGTATCGCGCTGGCTTTGGCCAATAAGTCGTCATAGTTTACGCCGTAATACTCATGCTCCGAGGCTTCACCAAAACCGCATTTATCCCCCGACGATAGTTCGACGAACAACGATTTTCGTTCGGAATAAGAACCTCTTGAAATGGTGAAAGGCTCTTTCAGAACCAGAGTGTAAGGGTGTAACTTAATTTTCATGGAGGCAAGATTTCCGTTGCCGGCAAATCGTATTGTTGGTCAGGATGAGGATGTAAACGGTCAAACCTCCACATCCTTTTCCACTTATATTGCCACCATTTTTTGCGCCTCCATTTTTTGTGCATCAACACATGTGATGGCGGCCAAATTTACTATGTTGTTGACTTCGGTGCCCTTTTGCAATGTTTGGATGGGCTTGGCCATGCCGAACATGATTGGGCCAATGGTATGGGCGTCGCTCAGCTGGCGCACTAATCGCAAGCTGATATTAGCGGCATCGAGATTCGGGAACACCAGCAGGTTGGGGCGGCGGTTGAGCACGGTGAACGGAAAATGCTCTGACCTGAAGTCTGGGTCGAGCGCCACGTCGGGCTGCATTGGTCCGTCGATGATCATGCCCGGCCTCAGTTGACGCACGCGATCGACTACCTCCCGCATTTTTTCTGTCTCCGGAGAACGCACGGAGCCGAAATTGGAAAACGAAAGCATGGCTACCCGGGGCTCAATCTGCATACGTTCCATTTGTTCGGCAGCCATGATGGTAATTTCGGTCAACTGATCCACATTGGGGTTGATGTTGACCGCCGAGTCGGCGAAAAAGTAACTTTTCCCATCTTGTTGGAGCAGGTACATGCCGCCTACTATTTTACTGCCTTTGCGAGGTCCGATAATTTTGAGCGCTGGGCGCAACACGGATGGTACGCTAACGCTTACCCCGGCCACAAGACCATCGGCATGTCCCATTTGTACCATCATGGTGCCGAAATAGAAATAATTTTCCATGCTGATTTTTGCGCCACTTTTGGTTTTTCCCTTGCGCTGCCGTAGGCGGTAATATTCATTGACGTAGTCGCCGCGGTAGGACCAATTTTCAGGCTCGACAATTTCAATGTTATCGGTGGCGTGGTGCAACTCTTTGAACTTGGCAACCAGTGCTTTTTTGTTTTTTGTCAAAAGAATGGGGATGGCGTAGCCCTCTTGCGCCAATTCGCTCGCAGCCCATATTATTTTAGGATTGTCCCCTTCGGGGAATACAATGCGTTTGGGATCTTTTTTTGCCAGGATGTATATGTGGCGCATGAATTCCCGCGACCAGTCCATTTTCCCTAAAAGCGACTCGCGATATTTATTCATGTCGATTTTTTTGCGGGCCACGCCGCTGCGTATGGCAGCTTCGGCGACGGCGGATGCGGCCCAGACAAGGACTCTTGGATCAAAGGGTTTCGGGATGATGTAGTCGGGGCCGAAGGAAAAATCCATGTCGTCGTAAGCCTTTTTCACGGCATCCGGAACTTCTTCTTTGGCCAAAGCGGCGAGGGCCTTGGAAGCCGCCATTTTCATTTCTTCATTGATGCCGGTGGCTTCCACATCGAGGGCTCCGCGGAAGATAGAGGGGAACCCCAACACGTTGTTCACCTGGTTGGGGTCGTCACTGCGGCCAGTGGCTACGATGGCATCTGGCCGGGCCTTTTTTGCATCGGAATAGGTTATTTCCGGGTCTGGGTTTGCCAAGGCGAAAATGATGGGATTATCGGCCATGAGCCGTACCATATCAGGTTTTAAAACATCCTTCATGGAAGCGCCGCAAAATACATCGGCCCCACGGATTGCATCCCCTAGCGTCCTGGTATTTGTTTCCCGGAAAAATTTCTTTTTGTATTTGTTGCGGTCGTCGTCCCCGCGGCCATTCCACAAAACGCCTTTGCTGTCCACCATCAGGATATTTTCAAGAGTTATACCCAGATTGATGTAGAAATTTGCGCAGGCAATGCCCGCTGACCCGGCGCCACTTACTACCATCCTCACTTTGGAGATGTCTTTTTTTACAAGTTCCAACGCATTGAGCAAGGCTGCCCCGGAAATGATGGCCGTGCCGTGTTGGTCGTCATGGAAAACGGGGATGTCCAGCTCACGTTTCAACGTTTCCTCAATCAGGAAGCACTCTGGTGCTTTGATGTCTTCGAGGTTTATGCCGCCGAAGGTCGGTGCGATGTTGCGCACCGTATTGATGACCTCTTCGGGGTCTTCAGAGTTTACCTCGATGTCAAACACATCTATATCGGCGAATCTTTTGAAAAGCACCCCCTTGCCTTCCATAACAGGCTTACCGGCGAGCGGCCCGATATTGCCGAGGCCAAGCACTGCCGTACCGTTGCTCACCACGGCTACCAAGTTGCCCTTAGCCGTGTATCTCCGTGCCAATGAAGGATCTTTCTCAATGGCTAAGCATGGCACTGCAACGCCAGGCGTATAAGCTAACGATAGGTCTTCCGCCGTCACGCAGGGCTTGGTGGAGCGAACCTCAATTTTTCCATGGCGCGGAAATTCATGGTAGTGCAATGCATCTTTTTGTATGCTCTCTTCGGTCTTATTTGATTGATTCATGATTCTTTGATTTAGTGATAGGGCTGCGGTCAGTTTGTGGTTGCAAAGGTGAGCATTATACCGAAAGCACCCTAATGATTTTTAGCAGTAAACGTTTGGTCTTGTTTCTTCAAAACAATAGAGGAGGCGGGGGAAGCCTCTGCTGCCTTGGAGTGCCACCGTAAAAAAAAATCAAAGGGCTGCTTCATGAACGAAGCAACCCTTTTTCGATTTAACAGCAAAAACTTTCGTGTCAGCGAGCGATATCGTAGCTCAGACCGAGTGAGAAAGTTCTTCCTGTCTTATAGGTGAGAATGGGGTACTCCCGGCTTTTGTAGGTGGCGGATTCCCGATGTTCCGGGTCGAGCAGGTTGGTGGCGGAAATCTTGATTTGCAAGCCTTTCGCAATATCGTGCGACAGATTGAAATTCAGACTGGGTTGCGGCTGCTGGTAATAGTTGGGGGTGGCACCCCGTGTGACCACCAGCAGGCGAGGCCCCACCACATTGTATGACAAATTGGCCGAAGTGCCGTTTTTATTGTTGAATGAAAGCAGGGCATTGAACACATAGGGCGCCTGTCCGAACATCTCACGGGTAGCTCCGGCTCCGGGGTCATCCTGCCGCATCAGCGCCAGTTCTTCGGCGTGCTCTGCCTGAGTGGCAGGATTATTGTATTTCCAGAACGGATCAACATTGGCGATCGCCTCCGGCTTGCCATAACGCCGGTAAGCACGGGGAAAAACTGCCACCCATGTGGGAGACCTATTATCGA
>CAZPHZ010000284.1:0-4253 GCA_964586035.1 uncultured Saprospiraceae bacterium | reverse complement strand
TACCATTCATAAAAGTATGGCGGCGATTCCTCTGGGAGAATAACAGACCCAAACCGACAAATAATGTAATCATACAAAATGACCGGAGTTCTCCGAAAATTATAAAAATTCATCCATCAAGAAATGAATTGCACTGAAGACCCACACAAATTTTCCATTATAGCCAGTCTCGAACATACCAGAAAACAATTTTGACGACTTCGTAAAAAAGTCCATCTGCTGCGTTGCGTTGCATCCTCAGTCATTGCAGCGTATCCGTAAGTATGCTTCATTCCTTCGTATTTGCGCGCCTTGCAGCTGGAGCTTTTTACTGTGTCGTCCGTTTCATGACTTTTTACGAGAACATCAATTTTAATGCTGAAAGATTGCATTTGTTATTGACTTATGAAATACTGTGGGATATTTATCCGGGATGGGATTTTCGCCCGCCGTAAACCTTAAAAATCCTTAACTTTGTTTTGGACCAGGGAAGTATTTTAATGTAATTATATTTTTGGGAACATCTGTCGGCAAAGCATTGCAGATCATCACGTAGAAAGCAGGTTTAAAATGGATATCTTAGCTAAATTGATATGGAACCCTTTTCTATCACTTTATTATCTTTTGTTAGGTGCCGTTTTTATATATATCACAGATGCAATAGCCCTGAAGAAAAGCTTCCGGGTTTGTTTGAAAATTTTTCAAAATGACAAATCAAGTTCTAATGATAGATTAGTCCCCCATACGAAAGGTCTTTTATCTACACTTGCTGCAACAGTTGGAATCGGGAATCTTGCTGGGGTTGGAACAGCCATTCATCTTGGTGGCCCTGGGGCCTTATTCTGGATGTGGATGTCTGCCCTTATCGGCATGTTTTTTAGAATGTGTTCTACATATTTTGCAGTTAAATATCGTCCTGCCGACACAAAATCGTTATCATTCGCGACGCCAATGGTTTACCTTGAAAAATATATGAAAGGAGATTTGCATTTTATTACCCCGTTTATAGCAGGGTTAATTTTTGTTCAAGGAGTAGTTCTTTCAAATTTAGTTCAATCTAATTCACTAGCCCATGCTTTACATGACAGGTTCGACATTCCAAATATAGTAGTAGCCGTTTTATTAACATTGGCTGTTGCCGCAGTAGTTTTGGGCGGCTTAAGAAAGATTGTGGATTTCTCCTCCGCAATCGCACCGTGGATGATTTTTTTGTATATAATAGTAGGGATGTTCATTCTTTTATCTCACCCTGTTCGAACTTTAATATCTCTGGGGCAAGTATTTTATTATGCATTTACGCCATATTCTATCGCCGGAGGTATTGCAGGGTACACTGTATTTCAATCAATGCAATTTGGTGTCTCTCGCGGTGTTTTTTCTCATATGTCAGGGTTGGGAACTAGCACTTTTTTGCAGGGAGCAAATGAAGAACCCCCGGCAATAGGTGCGTTCATGTCAGCAATTACTCCCTTTGTTGATACTATTATCCTCTGCACAATCACAGGGCTTGTTATCCTTTCTACTTCATTCTGGCAAGATATAACTGGAGCATATCTTACTTTGGAATCTTTTGAGTTTGGGATTGATTTTGTCGGGGAGGTAGTTGTCATTCTTAGCCTTATCATTTTTGCTTATACTACGATTACGGCGTTTTCCTATATTTCTGAAAAATGTTATAAGTATTTAGGCGGGAAAAATATCTTTGGCTATCGCCTCATTTTTCTTTCAGTGACATTTACAGGCCCCTTTTTAAATTTGAATTTTGTATGGTCTTTAAGCGACGTCATTATTGGCATAATTATAATATTTAATCTTATACCTTTGTTAAAGATAACACTTTTGAACCTTCGGGGAATGCTTAAAGATTTACATGCCCTTAAATTATAGAAAAATTAAAAAGTTATGAAGCTTGACATTTTTACAAGGATTGTATAAGATATCCCTGTTACGCTTTAAATGACGTGAATTGCTCAAAGGCGCATAATATGCGCCTTTTTACTAAAAACTACATTTTTCTCCATGGAACAACGATCATGCAAAAAAAGGACATCCTTACCATCAAAGAAGTGGCAGATCATCTCCAAGTTTCAGAGAGAACGGTTTCGGACTGGGCTCAAAAAGGGGAGATTCCTTGCGGAAAGCTTGGAAATAGCTGGCGCTTCAAACGAATAGAGGTCGAGCGTTGGCTGGATAAGAAACTCGTGGGCAACAAAAGAGAATCCGCAACACCTGCAATTACGATAGAGGACGTATTGACGAAGGAGCGCGTTCTTTTCTTGGATGCAGCCGTAAAAAGGGAGGTTTTGAATGCGCTGATTGACGGCCTGGCCCAAGCACCAGAGATTGTGAACCGTGACGAATTGGCGTCCGAGATCTTTCAACGTGAGGAACTTATGAGCACCGGCATCGGTTTAGGGGTGGCTATCCCCCATGTACGTTTACCCTCGCTCAACAAGATGATCATGTCGGTCGCCTTGCTGCAAAGCGGCCTGGACGACTACGACTCCCTGGACGGCCAGCCCGTCCACTTGGTCTTCATGATTGCGGCAGGACACCATCAGCATGCCGAGTACCTCAGGCTGCTCTCCAGTCTGGCGAATCTGGTCAAAAAAGAAGACGTCCGCCAGCAGCTTATCGGCTCAATTTCCCCGGAGGATTTCTTTAGAACGCTAGGTCAGCAACGCTAATCCTTGGCTCACACCATATTCTACAACAAAACCTGATAATTATTAAATACTCCATGCGTTTTACGGAAAAACGCACATACATAAGGACCCATGAGACAACGCACTGAGCACAGCAATCCCACCGTCAACGCCAAAAATGCAACCCAGCTGGCGCGGTTCCTCTTTCTTTGCGTGATCGTCGGGATCGTGGCGGGTCTTGGGGCTATGGCGTTTTTTGGTTTGCTGGAAGTGACCCGTTTTGCCTTCCTGGATCAGCTGGCCGGCTTTCATCCCCCGGGCCCTTCCGGAGAGGGGCCGCTTTTTTCTCCCTCCAATACACCGTTCCATCGGTGGATCTTTTTTTTGCTCCCAGCGGTGGGAGGACTGCTCTGTGGCGCTATTGTCTATCGCTTCGCACCAGAAACCGCCGGCCATGGTACGGACGCGGCCATTGAGGCCTATCATTTTCATGACGGCAAGGTTCGTGCCCGAGTGCCTTTCGTCAAAGCCATTTCAGCGGCCATTACCATTGGTACAGGAGGTTCGGCCGGCCGGGAAGGGCCAATTGCGCAGATTGGCTCCGGTTTTGCCTCAATGCTTGGCGCCCGCTTGGGGTTGAGCAGCAATGAACGGCGTACCCTGATGGCGGCCGGCATGGCCGCCGGGATTGGATCAATTTTTCATGCCCCTCTGGCGGGTGCCCTCTTCGCCGCGGAAGTCCTCTACAAAGACATGGACCTCGAACATGAAGTACTTGTCCCGGCATTCATCTCCTCCATCACTGCCTATAGCATCTTCTGCGCATTTTTCGGATGGGAACCTATCTTTGTTACCCCGGATTTTGTTTTTGACCATCCAATCCAGCTTCTACCCTACACCGGACTGGCCATCAGTCTGGCCGCGTGCGCCATCATTTATGTGCGCTTTTTCTACGCTGTTCATAATGGATTCACGCGTTTAAAAATTCCTAATTTTGTCAAACCGGCAATCGGGGGCATGCTGGTTGGACTCATTGGATTATTTGCCCCGAGGGCCTTGGGCGCCGGATACGGAATCGTCCAGCAAGCCATCGACCATGAATTGAGCATTTCCCTTCTCCTTGGATTGGCATTTTGCAAGATTGCCACTACCTCCTTTTCTGTAGGAACCGGCGGCAGTGGCGGCGTCTTTGGACCGGCAATCGTCATTGGCGGAGCACTCGGAGGCGTAGTGGGCCTCATAGCGGAACAGCTTATGCCAGGGGCCATCCATGCCGGCGCATTTGTGATCGTGGGAATGGCCGGCTTCTTCGCTGCGGCTGCCAACTGTCCCATTTCAACCATCATCATGGTGAGCGAGATGACAGGAAATTTTCACCTCCTTGTTCCCTCCATGCTCGTATGCATCCTAGCCTACTTGCTCGCCAGCAGGTATTCCCTCTACGAAAAACAGCTTCCCTCCCGCTTGGAAGCGCCTAGCAAAATGGGAAATATGTTGAGCGCTGTATTGCGTACAATCACCGTGAGTAAAGCCCTGGGCTTGACGCCTGATTCCAGTCAAGACAGACCCCTTCTGACCGTGCCGAAGGATATGCCTTTGGACAATCTCCTTTACCGGTTTTCGACCCCA
>CAZPHZ010000283.1:0-4268 GCA_964586035.1 uncultured Saprospiraceae bacterium | reverse complement strand
ATTGCTGCCTGTTGATAAATTCTCTTACAACAGCTCAATAAATTCAAAGATGTACCGGGCCATTTTTTGCATATTCACGTATGCAGGGAATAAAGATAAACCCACCGAATTTTTTTTTTGATTTTCCACCTATAAACTGAGGAAACCAAAAAAAGCCACGCTGCCGAAACACGGCAACGTGGCTTTTCCCAACACACCAACACGCTACCTCACGGCTTAATCGTCTTTCCCTGTGCCTTCTGCATGGGGTTGAGTTGTTCGTCCTGCCGGTGGCCTTTGAACACTTTTATCAAGTGCGGTTCGGTGGGCATGGGGCGGGTGTTGTTGGTTTCGTCCACGTCGGCGGTTTCGCGGAAGGGGTCGAGACGCACGGATTTTACGGGTTTGTCTTTGACGAAAACCTTGGTGACCTTGTTCTCGTTTTTGCGCCAGATTTCCACGGGCACGCGCTCCACTTCGGTGGTGCCGTCCTCGAAAGTCCATTCGAGGATGATGGGCATCACGAGGCCGCCTTTGTTGGTGAAAAACAATTCGTAATAATTCTTTTTGCCGTAGAGTGAATCCTTTTCTTCCCGGCTCAGGGTTTTGTCGTAGAGGTGGGTGGTGGAGGTTTGGACGGAGTCCTCAGTTTCCCACGGGCGGTAGGTGTTGTAAAAATCTTTGAGTTCGGGATCTTTCTCCACGGCGAAGGTCATACCCGATTCGCGGTTGCGTATTTTCGAGATGTCGTCGAAAGGTTTTTTACGTCTGTGCTTGTTGGTCACAGTTTTTTTCTCCGGGTCGTGTTCCAAATCCACCTTGTTCCAGGCGATGCTGTCCATGGAGATGTCCACGTTGTCGATGCCGTAGAACCAGCCCCGCCAGAACCAGTCGAGGTCCACGCCGCTGGCGTCCTCCATGGTGCGGAAGAAATCGGCGGGAGTGGGGTGTTTAAAAGCCCAGCGGTTGCAGTATTCTTTAAAAGCGTAATCGAACAGCTCGCGTCCCATGATGGTTTCCCGCAGAATGTTGAGAGCTGTGGCGGGTTTTGCGTACGCGTTCATCCCGAATTGAATGATGTTTTCGCTGTTGGTCATCACGGGTTCGAGTTGGCCCTTCGGCATGTTCATGTAATTGGTGATTTTGGCGGCCGGCCCGCGGCGCTGGTCGAGTTCGTTGTCGAAATCGGAGAGTGCCAGAAACTGCACGAACGTGTTGATGCCCTCGTCCATCCACGACCATTGCCGTTCGTCACTGTTGATAATCATGGGGAAATAGTTGTGCCCCACCTCGTGAGTGATGACGGATATGGCGCCGTTTTTCGTGCCTTGGGAATAGGTGCCGTCTTCTTCGGCACGGCCGAAGTTGAAGCAAATCATGGGGTATTCCATGCCACTCGCGGCCTCCACAGAAATGGCCACGGGGTAGGGGTAGGGGATGGAAAATTTGGAATAGGTCTTCAAGGTGTGGGCCACCACTTTGGTGGAATAGCGGCTGTAAATGGGATAGGCTTCCTTGCCGTAATAGCTCATGCACATAGCCTTTTGACCGTTTTCGTTATAGTGGGGCATGGCGTCCCAGATGAATTTGCGGCTGGCCGTCCAGGCAAAGTCGCGCACATTTTCGGCTTTGTAAATCCAGGTTTTGGTCTTTTTGGTCTTTGAGCTTTTCTCGTTTTTCACTGCCTCATCGAGGGTCACGATTTTCACAGGTTCGGTCGCAGTTTGCGCCTCTTTCCAGCGTTTCAATTGGGTAGAGGTCAGCATCTTGTCGTAATTCTGGCACTCCCCGGTGGAGCCTACCATATAGTCGCGGGGAAGGGTCATTTTTACGTTGAAATTTCCAAAGGTCAGCGCAAACTCACCGCGGCCGGTGAACTGGTGGTTTTGCCAGCCTTCGGCGTCATTGTACACGCAGAGCCTCGGGTACCATTGCGAGACAGTGAAGAGGTAGTTGCCGTCTTTTTCAAAATACTCATAACCGCCGCGGCCCCACGGGCCTTTTGTGCGGGGTACGAGTTTGTAATTCCATTTTACTTTAAAGGAAAAATCTTCGCCGGACTGTAGTTTATAGGGCAGTTCCACCCGCATCATCGTTTGGTTGATGGTGTAATCAAGTGGGTTGCCATCGACATCTGTGATGGACTCGATGTTTTGGCCATACTCGTTGAGGTCTTTCCACTGTTCGAGCATGTACAGCGCCCGCTGGTTCATTATTTCCCGAAGAGAGCTTTCGTTAAAATGGTGGTTGTCGAGTTTGCCCTTGTGCTGGTTTTCATCGAGCTGGAGCCAGAGGTAGTCCAACGATTGCGGCGACTGGTTGTGGTAGGTGATGAGTTCTTCGCCGTGCAAACGTTGCTCGTCCACGTCGAGGGTGCAGTCGATGTCGTAATCGCAGCGCTGCTGCCAATAGTCGGGGCCGGGGGCACCGTCCATGCCTCGATAGGGCGAAGCACCGGGCAGTATGGTGCCGAGTTGTTCAAATTTGTTGCCGTGGTTGGAAGTGCTCTGACCAAAGGCAGTGCCTGCGGCAAACAGGAAAAGGGCCAGAAATGTGAGCGTGAATTTAAGTTTCATATCGTCAATGATTTTGTTTGTCTGTTGTGTTGAGGGGGTTGAGGGAGTTGAGGGGGTTGAGAAAGTTGAGATGGTTGAGGAGGTTGACTCAACTCTCTCAACCAATCTCAACCCTCTCAACCTTCTTTCAACCCTCAAAAGAAAACTCCGTTCGTGTTTTAGTTGCATCCAGCATTTCAGTTTTCCGGGAATCCTGGTCGGGGTAATAAAGGTAAACCATATTTACCTGCCTTTTGAATTGTTCGACGAGCAGGTCATTTTGAATCTGCATGGATTCGAGCGAAACCCCAGTTATTTCAGGCGACTTGAACTGCACCAGCACCTGGTCTTTTTTCTCACGGAAAGAGGTGTATGCCAATGGCACGGTCTGCCCGTTCACCTGCATCGAAAAATGTTTGAGGATATAAGTCTCTGCATCTTTTCCGGCAATCGGCCCGCTGTGCATGAGGGGGTAAAGAGTGACTTTCAGGTCGTCTTCAAAAAGATAGAATTTTACGTCGAAAGTGCCGCTATCCTGTAGGTACGTTATCTCGCAGACACTCATTTTCAGGTCGTGCGGCGTGGTAGGATTGGCGGCCGGAAGACACCAGGACCATGCAAAAAACGAGATGTATTGTAGGATGGCCATTTTCTGAATTTACGGTTTTTATACTGTCAGCCCTTTTAAAATGAGGATGACCGCCACGCCGGCACCGGCACCGGAAATAAACAGCGTCCACTCCCGGTGTTTTATTTTTAAAAATTGCGACAGCAAAAGCAGCGCGCCGAAAAAGCAAAGTACAATCATCATTTGCCCGAGTTCGATGCCCGCATTGAACGAAAACAGCGGCAAGATAATATTTCCCGAATCACCCATCAAGGTGCGGAAGTAATTTGAGAACCCCATGCCGTGCACAAGACCAAAAAACAGGGCCAATGAGTAGTTGCCCGAGATGGCACGTGAAAAAGTGCGGCCCTCTGTGGATTTCATGCCGATGTTGTGCAGCGCCGTTAGCAATATCGTCACGGGGATGAGGATTTCCACGAGGTTGGCCGGCACCCGAATGATGTCGAGCGCCGACAATACCAGCGTCAGCGAATGCCCGATGGTGAAAGCCGTGACGAGTACGAGTATCTTTTTCCATTCCGTCAGCCGGTACACGGCACAGAGCGTCATGACGAACAGCATGTGGTCGTAGGCTTCCACGTTGGCGATGTGCCGGAAGCCGACGTGGAGAAAAGTGAGAAACTCTGACATGTCAAGAATCTTTTGGCCAAAAAAAAATTCACCAAATATGGCATAACTAAATAGTTTCGCAGGTGTTATTGGAGCATTATCTGGAGAAATCCCACCAAATTCAGCCAATTGGAAGTATAATGAGCCTACATTTTACATACCCGAACCAGTCAAAAAACAGGTTTGCGTACTCATAACTCATCATTCATAACTCAACAAAATCTTAATCATGAAAAAGTTATTTTATTCTGGACTGCTCGCCCTTGTAGCACTTCTCACCTCCACACAAACCGCTTCGGCCCAGGAATTTCCGCCATTGGATAAAAGCCCGATGGACGTGGCGTCGTTCCCGGCCCGCGGGGCCGGCAAAGATATCAAGGTGGTGTACAGCCGCCCCCAGAAAAATGGACGCGAAATTATCGGCGGGCTGGTGCCTTTTGGTAAAGTGTGGCGCACGGGTGCCAACGAGGCCACCGAAGTTACTTTTTACAAAAACA
>CAZPHZ010000282.1:0-4281 GCA_964586035.1 uncultured Saprospiraceae bacterium | reverse complement strand
TATCAAGAGATGTCTGCGGCAGCAGGCGTTTATGCGTGATGTGGATGCCGAAGAAGGCGAATTGGTGCCTGCTCCTTCATTCAGTATGACGGCCCGATAATTTACTTTTTGATTGAAATAGAAAACCCCACCAGCGTCAGCGTTCACGAGTGGGGTTTTGTTTTAAAATAAGGTGATTCATTTTTACCGATTTTCATTTTTTTTTGAGGACTAAACAATTGATGTTGAGATAGGTAGTGTATTTATCTTTCGCCCAATTCTCCCACCCACCTTGACAAGCGTCCTAATTACGCTTAAATTGCGGCTCGTTTGTAAATTATATCCTTGAAAGATTTGAAATTAATCCTCCCAAAGGACCTTCCCAAGTAACATTTTCCTTCCTGCGAACTATCCGAAACCGATATTTTTCTTTTGCAAGAAACAAGAGATGAGGTAACTCTACTTATTGTTAACAAAGAGAATAAAGTATGTTGAAACTCGCATCGAAGCAAGGAAGCGTCTCTAAAGTTGAGCCGTTCGTGGAAAAATTGATTTCCAGGTACAATTTGAACCCGGATAAAAAATGCAACATTCTCGTAAGTCTGACTGAAGCCGTCAACAACGCCATCATTCATGGCAATGGCATGGAAGCGGATAAGACTGTAAGGGTAAAGACTAAGAGAGAACGCGATTGGCTGGCTTTACGGGTATCTGATGAGGGAGGTGGTTTTGATTTAAAAGATTTAGCGGACCCCACCACACCCGAACACATCACCGAATGTGGCGGCCGTGGTGTTTTTCTTATGAGGAAGCTTTCCGACAACGTACAGTTTTTCAATAATGGCAGCACCGTAGAAATGCGGTTTAAATTATAAACTATTGAAGCAATCCAATCTACCAACTTCAAATGTCTGAGCCGCCGATTCCGTACGATGCAGAAAGAGGCATTTTTTATTCATCAGAAGAGATAGATTTTGCATTGGCCGGTAAGAAGAAGACTTCTGAGTGGCTGCAAAGAGTAATTGAGCAAGAGGAGAATTCTCTCCACTTGCTCAATTTTATTTTCTGCTCCGACAATTACCTTCACCACCTGAATGTCAAATACCTCGGTCACGATAACCTCACCGATGTAATTACCTTCCCTTACGAAAAACCTCCCGCCGTGGCAGGGGACATTTTCATCAGCATCGACAGGGTTCGAGAGAATGCCGCAGATTTCAAAACTTCATTTGAACACGAACTGAACCGGGTCATGGTACACGGGATATTGCACCTATGCGGATATGGCGATAAGACGAAAGAAGAGAAAAAACTGATGCGGGAAAAAGAAGACGCCGCACTTGCATTAAAGATGGAGAAAAACCTATAAGGGTTTGAAAAGCTTATAGGTTTACTTTTCATGGAACAGAGCGTGCACCATTTTCACCGGCAGTTCAGCGCAAAGCTGATGAAAGTTGATTAGGGTTGAGGTAAGACACCAACCCTAACCGCACCCTAACCGCTATTTACCCTTGTAAAATGGAACTTTCACCACCTTGGCTTTCAGCCGTTTACTTCCGGCTACGATATTAAACTCAGTACCGGTGGCAGAAAATTCTTTCGGCACATAGCCCATGCCAATGGGTTTGTCCAACGACGGGGCATGTGTGCCCGAAGTAACCTTCCCGATGACTTTGCCGTCGGAATCCTCTATGGTAAAATGATGGCGGGGTGCCCGGCGGTCGAGCACTTCAAAACCCACCAGCTTGCGCGTTACCCCATCTGCTTTTTGTTTTTGAAGAAAATCGGAATCGACAAAAGCACCTTTTTTCAACTTGGTAATCCATCCCAGACCTGCCTCCAGCGGGGAGGTGGTGTCGTCAATGTCGTTTCCATAGAGCGCAAATCCCATTTCCAAGCGCAACGTATCGCGGGCACCCAGGCCGATGGGTCGAATGCCGTAGGATTTACCTGCCTCGAACACTACATCCCATATTTCTTCTATGTTTTCGTTGCGGGCATAAATCTCAAATCCTCCCGAACCTGTGTAGCCGGTGGCAGAAATCAGAACGTTGCCGAACCCGGCGAATTCACCTTTGGCAAAAGTGTAATATTTCATACCCTCGAGGTCAATATCTGTCAGCGAGTTCAGTGCCTCAACGGCTTTTGGACCTTGCACAGCGAGCAGCCCGGTTTCGTCTGAAATGTTTATCATGCGGCAATCGAAAGTGTTATGCTGATTTATCCAGTTCCAATCCTTTTCAATATTGGAGGCATTTACAACCAGCATAAATGCTAATTCACCCTCAGCAGCCATGCTTTCCGGGAGGCGGTATACGAGCAAATCATCTACAATGCCCCCCTTCCCGTTTGGCAGACAGGAGTATTGTGCCTCCCCAATATCGAGTGTCGAGGCATCGTTGGAAGTTACTTTTTGCACCAGAGCAAGGGCTTCGGTGCCGCGCACGATGAACTCGCCCATGTGTGAGACGTCGAAGACGCCAACGCCATTGCGAACACATGCGTGTTCTTCACGAATACCTGCGTAATTGATGGGCATGTTATAGCCGGCAAATTCTGCCATCTTAGCGCCGAGCGCTATGTGTTTTTGTGTTAATGGAGTGCTTTTCATTTATAATGTATTTAGTTTTTATGTTCCTGAATTACCACCTCATTCATCACATCCCCGATTTGGATTTGATGCACCACATCCATGCCCTCCACCACTTTTGCAAAAATGGTGTACCGGCCGTCGAGATGGGGCGTAGGTGAGTGGGTGATAAAAAACTGCGTGCTCTCCGTGTCGGGTCCGGCCGAAGCCATGCCTACATAACCTTCCCGGTCGTAATGGAGATAAGGCAATTCCGAGCGGATGGTATAATCGAGGCTTCCGTAGCCATCGCCACGGGTGCCGCCGCCCTGAATGACGAAGTTGGGCACCACGCGGTGAAAGTTTTTCCCGTTGAAAAATTTATCATTGACGAGGCTCAGAAAGTTGGCCACAGAGCCCGGTGCAAACTCCGGCATCATTTCCAAAAGGATGTCGCCTTTGTCCGTTTTGATGACCACCTGCGTATTTTTTTCCAGGTTGCTAATTAGTTTCCAATCGATTGGATGGCCGGAAGGTGGCAGGCCAATAGTATCGGAAGATACGCCCTTGAAATAGTTCAGAGTTTTTTTCACCTCGATGTAGGCCTCCACAGTTTCCGGGGTATTGAGTTTGGGCAACACCTGTTCCAATACCGTGAGGCTGTCCACCAATTCTTTGAATCCGAGGCTGGGATTGCGCAACACTACTGCAGCCACACTGGACATACCCACATCTTCCGTTTGTATGGCCTCCAAAAAAAATTCCTCCAGCTCCTTTTTCACCCGTGTACCGCCCCCAAAAAACTTATTAAAATCGGGTCTGCTTGCTATACCTGCCAATGCCTCCACACTCGCAGTGCGCACCGGGGCGTCATCAAAGAGGTAACCAACGTCGCGTATGTAGCGGTAATTCCAGCCATTGGCGGCGAGGGCTTTTAGCGCCGCAGCCTTTTCATAGGTATTGGTGGCGGTTTCGAGGCGGCGTTTCAGCTCCCAGTTGAGGTATTTCCGGGATTCCGGAAACGTCAGCGGAATGTGTTTGCTGGCGGCATTGTAGAGAGTCATTTGTACTTCCCAAGGCGCAGGGTCTTTCGCTAATTGCCAATACAAGGAGCCTTCTTCCGGCTGGCCTTTTTCAACAAAAAATTGTGCGGCAAGAATGGCCACGGAAACATTCGGGTCTTTTAACGCCTGTAGTGCAACGGGCTTCATTTTTTCATAGCTGAAATTGTACATCGCCCGCAACAGATTGCAACGCACCCTGTAATCCCGTTCTAAATTGAATTGATAAAGCAGCGCGTTAGCGGCGCGTTTCGTCTTTGTTTTACCCAATGCGATGGCCAGAGCCATTCTTGTCCGCGGGTCATCTTCACGCGCAATGGCAGGGGCTATGAGCATGTCTCCTCCTTCTAAATTGAGACCTTTGGTTCTCGAAAGGTAGTTGGCGCCAATCATCCGCACAGAGCGCGGGTAGGTGGAGTGCGTTGCAAAATCCATCATTTTGGCTGTACCGCTGGTACTCGTGATGTTGCGAAGAGCAAAACGGTAAATACCCCACGCTTGCCCTTCGAGCAGGGCCGTATCGGAGTCGTGATAGGTGCTGATGGTGGCGAGCAGTTCCAGAGTTTCCGCCGTGCCGCCTTTACCAATGGCCTCCAGAATAGCGGCATTGTAATTCTTGGAAACACCTGCCGTATCCGTCCTGGCGTCAATCCTGAGTATGCACTTTCACCC
>CAZPHZ010000281.1:0-4291 GCA_964586035.1 uncultured Saprospiraceae bacterium | reverse complement strand
CGTACCGGCCGTTTTACGCCATAGACCGGATCGACATCAGCCACTTCGGGTTGGAAAGTGCCGAAGAGTTTGTCCCAGAAAATGAAAATCTGCCCGTAGTTTTTGTCGATGTATTCGGGGTTCATGGCGTGGTGCACCCTGTGGTGAGAGGGAGTCACCAAAAATGTTTCCAGAAAGCCCAGCTGATTGATGAGCCTGGTGTGGTACCAAAACTGGGCGAAAAGGTGAATCGGCGCGATAAAGGCCACCACCTTATAGGGCACACCGAGTAAAGCCGCCGGCATCATAAACAGGGCGATGAATGAAAAAAAGGTGGAGATGCTTTGCCGCAACGCACACGATAAGTTGAACTCCTCGCTGCTGTGGTGGATGATGTGGCGATTCCATAAGAAGTTGATTTCATGGTTTAGGCGGTGCATCCAGTACCCCGCAAAATCAATGACCACGAACGCCACGAGATAGATGAGCCAGGTGCTTTTTATGGTGAAAACAGCGAGGTGGTCCACCAACCAGGAGTAACTGATGATGGCAATGCTGAGGCCCAATGCGTCTTTGGTGATGTTGGTAATGCCGGAGCTAAGGCTGGAAATGGCGTCAGGCCCGCGGTTGATGCGTAGCCCCAGCATTTTGGCGGCTATGGCCTCTATGACTATGAGCAATACGAAAAAAGGAATGGCGATGTTGAGCGCCCGGGTATATGCTTCCATGCTGACCTTTTTACAGCAAATTTACGACGGAATGCCCGTAATTATCACACGTCCCTGGTGCTTCAGCTTTTGAGCCAGTCAATGGCAGAGGCACTGTCCTTGAAAATTTTCGAATAAATGCCACGGTTGAACCCGGCCGTAGAAAGCAGGTTGCTTTCCGCACTTTTTTCCCAGTTGTGTAACACAAAGGCTATTTTCCCGCCCTGAAACCCTTCGGCCACCAAATAATCAATGAGGCTGTAAATGTGGGAAATATTCAATTTAAAGAGGAGACTCGGGCTTTCTATCAGTAGGCGATTTTTTCCAATTTCCAAACATTTGCCAATCATGGCTGACCATTTGGGCATCATGTTTTGGGGTGTCAATGCATAACCCGGTGCGTTGACGACCCGGACGCCCCAATTTTCGACGGTCATTGTGTAGGGTTTATCTTTCATCGGCCTTCCATTGAGTGAGACTATTCTTAGCACTCGAGTTAGCTTGAAATAATGCCGAAAAAAAAACAGGAGTTCTTGTGGTTGTTTGGATGCGTGTTTTGAAAATCTGCCTCTAATTTCCTAAAAACCCGGGAATTATGAAAAAATGGAGCGAGGAATTTTGAAAATTCTGCACATTTCTATCAATGTGTGCACGTTGAGATTGGAAATGCGATGGACTGGGATTGTTCAAGGCAGAGTGGATTCCCCGTTGAGGTCGGTGGTGAGTACCTCGCTCATGTAGTCGAAAAAAGGTCGCATGGCCTCAAAGGTCTGCCGCACATCGCTCAAAAATCCCGGGCTGGTCACGGATCTGTCGCTGAAGGTGCGCTTCACGACAAATTGTTTTTTACGAATGAGGTCGATGGCTGGGTGATTGCGGTTGAAGCCCTTTGGGGCGGTTTTGACTTCTTCCCCCTCCAGCTGGCCAAAATGCCGGATAAAATCTGCATCGCCAATGATGGCCCTCATCGGCTTCGCCTCGCGGGCAAACTCATCCCGGATGCGCTTCAGGTCAGCGGGATTGGGTGCCCAAAATCCGCCGCCGGCGAAACTGTGTCCAGGCTGGATATGCAGGTAGTACCCGCCCCGTAGTCTTTCAGTGGCCCGCTTTAAGAACGCTCCGAAGCTGGTTTTATAAGGCGATTTGTTTTTTGAAAACCGCACATCGCGATAGATGCGGAATAGCTTGCTGCCATCGAGGTGGTCGGTTTTGCCCAATTCCGTCTCGAGGGCTTTCATGAATTCTTTCATGTTTGACTGCGCAGCATCAAAAACCGGTCTATTAGCTTTAAACCATTCGCGGTCGTTGTGGGCGGCGAGGTCCTGAAGAAATTGGAGTGTATTTTTTTGAATGGTCATGTTGCTCGTTGTTTGATGCCTGAAAACTGGTACTTTATTGGCTGGGCACTTTGGTTTAAGATATTCCCGGAGAAAAATTTTAGCAAAAATAGGAGAATAGCAGATAATGTAAATTACTATTGAAAGCCGGATGACGTTAACTGACAATTACCAGGGGAGGTCAGTGGCGGTTTGAGGTAAAATGTTGCTAATTTGCGCCGCTTTTAAGTACAGGGCAATTCCCTGATTTTTTAAATCAAATCACACCGGCAATGACTTTTCCATACATTCCCCAATTCCCGCGCATAATCGCAGCGATACTAAGTATAGTGTCCTTTTGTTTCATTACCCATCCCTGTGGGGCGCAAACGGTGGTAAACGATGGCCCTCCAAAAGTCTTTCTCGATTGCCATACCCACTGCTATTGGGATCATATCCGCAGCGAACTGAGCTATCTCAATTTTATGCGCGACCGGCAAAATGCAGACGTGTACCTGCTTATGACCAGACTGCGCACTGGGGCCCACGGGCGGGAATGGACGCTCACTCTGAAAGGAATGGACAGGTTCGAGGGCATGGCCGATACTTTGGTTTTTTACACCGACTCGGATGCGACTACCAGTCAGATTCAGGATTTACAGGTGAAAAACATCCAGTTGGTGCTGCTGCCCTTTATCCTGAAAACGTCGCTGGCTGACAGGGTGAATGTAAGTATGAGCTCAGGTACCGGCATATCCGATGTCACTACTCCCGAAAGTGACCCCTGGAATTACTGGATATTCAGCATCGGAGGGAATCTGAATCTCGGTGGCGAGGAATCGTTTGCCAACCTGAACACGAGGGGGAACCTGAATGCCAGCCGCGTAACTGACAACAACAAATTCAGCTTTAGTGCAAACTACAATTATTCCCGCAGCAGGTACACGCTTGATGATGGCGAGGATTTCATCTCCGTCACCCGGCGGTTCGATTCATGGACACTCTACGTGCACAGCATCAGCGACCATTGGAGCCTCGGTGGATTTGGCAATATTTTCAACAGCACGGTATCCAATGTAGATTTTTCGGCGTCGTTGCGTCCCGCCATAGAGTACAATGTTTTTCCCTATGCAGAGGCCACCAAAAGGCAGTTTACTTTTTTGTACAACATCGGCCCGTTTTATTCCAATTACACCGACACCACGATTTTTAATGTGTTGGAGGAATGGTTCATCCGGCAAAGTCTGGATGTCAATTTCAAGCAAATAGAGGAATGGGGCACCCTCCGTTTGGGCATCGATTACGCAAATTATATGCACGATTTCAGCCTTTTTTCTCTCTCTTTCAACCCCCAGGTAGAATGGAATATTTTCCGGGGTTTTAACCTGCATCTCGGTGGCGATATTTCCATGGTACGCGACCGGGTAAACATCCGAAAAGGTGAAGCCTCCAATGAGGAGGTACTCCTCCAACTCAGGGAACTCGGAACAAATTACGAATACGGCGGCTACCTTGGCATCAGCTACAGGTTTGGCTCAGAAGTCAATAATATTGTGAATACGCGGTTTTGAGTATGGTGGCGAAATGCCTAACTGGCATGTGACAATTGCTTCTTATAGTCTCCAGGAGAAAGACCAAATTCCTTTTTGAAAACCCGGCTGAAATAACCCGGATCAACAAAGCCAGTGTCGTAAGCAACGTTGGCGATGGTCTGTCCTGTTTCCGAAAGCAGGCTTTTAGCTCTAGATAAACGGATATACCGGATGAATTTATTTGTGGAATAGCCTGTCAGAGCTGTCAGTTTGCGATGCAATTGC
Source organism: uncultured Saprospiraceae bacterium (assembly GCA_964586035.1). Classification (GTDB taxonomy): domain Bacteria; phylum Bacteroidota; class Bacteroidia; order Chitinophagales; family Saprospiraceae; genus UBA6168. The sequence continues at coordinate 472 of CAZPHZ010000281.1, read as the reverse complement.
GAGCGACTCATTCCCACCTCATTGCACAACGATTTTACATTAAATTTTGAATCATTCAGGTGTTCCTCCACCGCTGTCCGTACTTTATGCATAAACTCATCTTCAATTTTCACCATTGCAACCTGCTCCGGTTTAGCTGTCGCCGACTCTGAAGCGCCGGCCAAGGATAGATAATTCTGCCGCAATTTATGCCGCAATTCCAATAGTTTTTTGAGCCGGATGAGCAGCTCTTCTTTATGAAATGGTTTAGATAAATAAACGTCTGCCCCGGTTTCTAATCCTTCCATTCTAGAATCCATGTCGGCTTTGGCAGTCAGGAGTATAATGGGTATGTGGCTGGTGCGCTCGTCCTTTTTCAGAGTTTGGGCGACTTCAAAACCGTCTTTCACAGGCATCATGACATCGCTCACAATAATATCGGGGACCCGCCCGATGGCTTGCTCAATTCCCTGCTGACCGGTGCTGGATAACT
>CAZPHZ010000280.1:0-4301 GCA_964586035.1 uncultured Saprospiraceae bacterium | reverse complement strand
CTCCGGTGACAGCCTTGATTCGTTAGATTTCTTTGGTGCTGTGACCAAGTGTGTGGACGTCATTAAAATGACTTTGAAAGCATGCTGGCTTTCAACCCACGACATGAATGGTGGGTTGAAAATCAAACAATTAAGCAAATAACCGTTAAAAGGTTTTTAATGCCATGCAAAAAGTCAAAGAACCATTTTTCTATAAATTTCCCACCTCAGCCACGTTCACCCACTGTCCCGGCTGCCGGGCGTTGATGGTATGGTCGTACATCGCTTCGCAGTTGATGGAGGGCATAAAATAATGGCCCTGGTACGCGGCATTGAGGCGGATCCGGTAAATCTGCCGGGTATTCTTCCTGATATCGAAATAGGTGTAAACCCGGTCGTCGCGGATGTCCACATATTTCGGGATGGTCGTGTTGCTGAAATCCTGAAAATTGTACAAACGGGTATTTATTATTTCCCAACCGGAGGGGAAAATCTGCGACAGTGCCATTTCCTTGAAATCGCCGGCACGGGTGCCAGGATGTGTCACCATAACCTCGGCAATGAAATCTGTACCCTGCTGTAGGTTGGAGGGGTCGAGTGGCGCACCCTGTGTAGTGAGGTATTTCACCTGAACGTAAAGATTGTTGCTCGCAGCGGACACCTCCTCTCCTGCAGTGGGTTGTCCGGTGAGAACGAGGCGGGCATAGAGCACGTTACCAGTTGTATTCTTCACATTGACCTTGCGTTTATTCGATTTTTCCACGGGCACCTCGAGCTGTATCACCTGTGTACTGCTACCTGCATCTATTGCATTGCCGTCACCGAAATCATAAGTGAAAGCAAATTCCTGCGCCGCCTTTGAATTGCCGAGGAATTTACCGAGAGAGAGCAATGCATAAGCAGTTGTCTGGGTGGAAAACCATCGGTCTTCGCTGAGGTGTTCCGCGATGATTCGGGCGTTAATGGCAGCGTTATTTTGGTCTTCCAATAAGACCTGCGTCTCCAGAATCATGGCCTCGTCGCGCAAATCGGAGCCATAAGAGTAGCCCGTTTGTGCATAAGGTTGCACCTCAGTCGTGGCGTTCTTCACCATATTCTGGCCGATTTCCTTTTTGCCCGAAAGGGCATACGCAGCGGCAAGCCTCCAAAGCGCCTCGTTGGATAAATTGGGCAATTCCCGCATGCGGTTCATGGCGCCCATCTCCGGCTCGCGGGCCAAGGCGAGTGTGTAAAGCCGGTAGGCCTGGTCCAGTTCTGTAAAGCTGTGCCGGTTGCCCCGGGAGCCGGGGTCCCATTGTTTGGCAGCTTTTTTCTGGTATTTTACAAATCGGTCGAGCATGTTGTTTGAAACGGCGAAGCCCGCTTTTTTAGCTTCCAGCAAAAAGTGACCGGCGTAATTGGTTCCCCATGCGTCCAGATCGCCACCGGGCCAATAAGAGAATCCGCCCGAGCCGGTCTGGAAGTTTTTCAGTTTGTCAATTCCCGCTTCAATATGTCTCTGAGTCCTGTTTTTTTGCCCCTCAGTAATTTCCATCAGCTTCTCCACGTAGAGTTGTGGGAACACGGCGGATGTCGTTTGCTCGATGCAGCCATGCGGGTATCTGATGAGAAAATCCAGCCGCTGGCCGAGGTTGATGGGAGGAATGGCAGATACTTCGAGGATACCCGTGTTGGTGCCGATGCTTCCGGCGGGCTGGTAATCTTGCGACCAACTCTCTCCGGGCTGAATAACACTCGCAAAGACGTTGGTGACAAAGGGATTGGGATTGCGCACATCCAGCTCGATTTCTTGTGTGGAAGTTTCGCCACCACCGCGGGCCGTTATTTTAAATTTTGCGATGCCCACAGCATCGCCCACCGTTAGGTCGAAGTAGAGGATATCTTCGCCGGGGCGGGGGAAACTTAGATGTTGTTTCTTGGGCGCAGCGAGTTTTACCAAACCAGTGCTCTCCGCCACACTTACATCTACGCTGTTCACATGGCTATCCATAGCAAATACGCTGATGGGCATGCGCAATATTTCTCTGGGGCCTAGCACCCGTGGCAGCGTGGCGAGCACCATCAGCGGTTTGCGCACAGGCACTACTTTTTCGACGCTGCCATACGCAGCTTTTTTGTTGGCGGCCACCACCATCACGCGCACTGAGCCGACGTAGTTGGGCATTTTGAACGTGTGCTTTTTCTTGCCGCCGTCGAGGTGAAAAGGCCCGGCATGGAGCACGACAGGTTTGAACCGGTTGGCATTTTTCCGGGCGGGCGGAGCGGTTAATTCGGCGTCGCCGCCAATGCTGAGGAGGCGCTCCAGCTCTCCGCGGTAAGCACCCAATACATCGTCGTACACATCCCAGGTTTTCACGCCCAACGCTTCTCTTGCATAAAGAACAGCATGTGGGTCAGGGGTCTTAAAATTGGTGAGGCCGAGCAATCCTTCATCCACGATGGCTATGGTGTAGGCCATTTCTTTGTTGTTCGCCTCTTTAATTTCTACGGTGAATTCCTGTTCCGGTTTTAGCTCGTCTCTTATGGTCAGGACGGGCTTAAGGATGGTCTCCGGATCTTCGACATCCACAGCAAGGACGCCATACATTCGTATGGGCAAGTCGTTTTGTACCTGTGCATGCGGTTGTATCAGGCTTACATGGGCGTACACGGTCGGAGACATTTCTTCGGTGGCCTTGAATTTGAAAGTATTGTCGCCTTTATCCGCGTCTTTCCACATAGATTTCAACACCTTGTTTCCTGTTTCGAGTGTTATGAGTACCCGGCCTTCGTCGCCTGCGGGGACAGTGATTTTAATAGTTTCACCCACTTTGTACTTTTCTTTTCCAGCGGTGAATGTCATCATCGCAGCCTCTTTTTTTGCAGAAGAACCACCATCATCGTCGTACCAGGGGTATCCGGCGTTGAAAAAATCACCGGTGCAATGGCCGCTTTTCGGATCGCAAACCCGAACCATGTAACGCCCCCAATCGTCCACCTTCACAGGCCATGAAACGGTGCCGTCATCGCCGGTTGTTACATTTCCCTTTGCCATTGAGTTGTAGTGGCTGCTGGAGTTAAACTTCGAGACGTAGTCTTGCCCCTGGTCCCACCACCACCGCCATTCAACGCGGTACAATCCGATGGTGAGGTTTCGGTTTTTCAAAGGATTTCCGGCGGCATCTACCAGTGCCATCTGTATCGAATTTTTCTCGTTTATTTCAAAGCGCTTTTCTCCGTATTTGTTTTTTGGGATGCTGACTCCGGCATAAGCGGCGTAGGGGCTGTAATCCCTCTTTGAATTATAAATGCTGAAATCGCCCCCCTGCTCGAACGCACGTGTTCGGAAAATAGCGGTGAGTTTTCCGGGGGCAGCGGCTTTGCTGTGGTACATTTCTGAAGAAAAGCTGGCGAAGCCATCCTGGTTGGTGATGCCGTCGAATAGGGTGACAGGTTCGGAATAGAGCCGCCGTGCAGGGTCGTCGAATTCGTATCCTTTGAAACCGGGGAATTCGGTATTCCGCTGCCTCATTTCCATTTCCACCACGGTCCTCAGGTTTTGGGCCGGAGCGCCGTGCAACCAGTTGACTTGCAAATTTGCCTGCACGGGCTCGTCGCGGAACGACAACTCCTCGCTGCGAGAATTAAAATCAAGGCCGATCTTGAGCCGGTTGGGTTTCACCGTTTCTATTTTCAATGATTTTTGAAAAGTAGCACCTCCTGCTTTCACGGTAGCCATCCAGTTTCCGGTAGGTGCATCGGGCGATGTCACCACGGGAAGGGCGTACACGTTTTGCACATTTTTGGTGGTCACGGTCTGGTACTGGAGTTGCCCTCTCGAATCTTTCAGTTCAAAAGCGATGGGGTAGTTTTTGGGCAGGTTTCCGGCTTTGTCTTCCAATATAAAATTGAGGTGCAGGCTGTCGCCGGGCCGCCATACACCACGTTCGCCGTAGATGTAACCTTTCAATCCTTTTTGTGTAATGGTGCCAGCTACATCGAACCGGCTAAGCGACAGCGCATTTCCATCAGCAGTTTTGAGGTAGCCTTTTTGCTCTTCTTTTTTAGCAATGATGACGAAGGGGGGAGTATCGAGTTTTAATTCGGCGATGCCACTGCCATTTGTTTTGGCTGTGCCAATGAGTTGCTGCTGGTAGTCGTAAAATTCGAGGTCCGCTTCCCCGACTCCTTTTGTGGTGCGAAGGCTGGCCACTGCCACGAAATACGAACCGTCTGCTCCGCCTTTTGCGGTGATGCCTAGGTCGGAGGCAAATACGTTCGATTCTGCAAAGTGTTCTGAGTTGTAATACGCCGGGAAGCATGGGTTTTCGCGGTGGCTATAA
>CAZPHZ010000279.1:0-4305 GCA_964586035.1 uncultured Saprospiraceae bacterium | reverse complement strand
CAGCTTATGCTGCTCACATAGAGGCCGCACCGCCCAAGCGACCCCGGCAGGTGGCAGATGGTAAAAGCGAGCAGCTGGCCGTCGGCGCTGATGCTCTGGGCACCTTCGTTGTAGGGGGTGTTCACCGCGGTGATGGGCTGCCCCTGCTGCCATTCTCCGTTTACTTTTTTACTTGCATAAAAATCTTCCTGCCCGCCGCGCATGGCGGTGTAAATCAGTTTTTCGCCATCGGCGGTCAGAGAGGGAAGGTACTCATCTTCTGCGGTATTGATGTTCGGGCCGAGATTTTTCGGCTCATAAGGCACGGGGTTGGCGTATGCCTTTTCGGCAAAATGGGCCTTAGCGAGATAATGCCCGCTGCTCCGGCGGCGCTTTTCGCTGATTCCGTGAGTTTTGAGAAAAGCTTCGAAATGCCCGGCGGCTTCGCCGAACTTACCCTGGTCGTATTCCACAATGCCAAGACTGAATAGAACTCCCGGCAGGTAGGAGGAGTCAATTGCCAGCACCTTTTCGTAGCCTTGTTCGGCTTCGGCGTATTGCCCGAACTGGTTTTTGATATTGGCCCATTCTATTTGTGCATCTATGAATGTGGGTTCGAGTTTGAGGGCTTTTTCGAGGTCCACTAATGCTGCGTCATATTGATGAAGCGACGACATCCGGACACTCCTGTCATAGATAGTTCGAACCTTGCTGTTTACAGTCCTGGTGGTAACATAATTTTTCTGCGCCATGCAATTTTGGAAAAGCAGGAGCAGGGGTAGGAAATTGTATATCCGGGTCATGACAATTTTTTTCCGGGACAAGAATAGCTTTCTATTTTAAGGAATATGAATTTTAAAACGAGAGAAAAGCTACTTGATTGCATAAACAGTTATCCCTTGAACGGGCAGTAAAGTGTTGAAATAAATACTTTTGTTTTGCCCTTGACTCTGGTTCACCATTAAAATGCAAATCATGAAAACGTTTAACTGCTTTATAAATCTGGTGCTGTTTCTACTTCCCAGTCTGATGTTTGGCCAGTACCAGCCGGTTTTGTCAGCCGAAAAGACCGGATATGTTATTAAAATTGAACCTCTTGATGAGTTATTGGACGGCACCATCAGAGTTCAGGGCGACACAACTCTCAATCAACTCAATTATAAAAAGGTATTTATTACAGCAGACCCTTATGTTGGAGAATCCCTTGTAGGATTTGTTCGTGAAAATACAGATGCCGGTAAAATGTGGTTCCTGAACAAATTGGACGACCAGGAATATTTAGTCATGGATTTGGAGCTTGAGGTGGGCAGCACCTTAAATACATTCTACGAGTCGGATTGTTTCATTAATGGCCCAGGGGGAAATGTTCCAAAGGTGGTAGAAATAGATACGATTGAGAATAGAAAAGTAATAACTTTTGACCGTGGCTTTGGAGGGGGTTTTATATGCGACAGCCTGAAATTCATTGAAGGGGTGGGGCCTAATGCGACTGTGTTCTTTCAAAGCACCTCACTAATAGATATTGGCGGATTGGGATACAAGGTGTGCAGGATGTATCAGGAAGATACTTTGAGTTTTCCATTACTTTCCGAATTCGATTTATGTGGAATTCCTACCTCCACCTATGAAGTGCTAAAAACAGCTGATAGTTTCTCAATCGTACCCAATCCCAACAACGGGAGTTTTATCTTGAAAAATAATCGCGCCGGTTCGGGTTTGAATAATCCTATCTTCACTCTGTTTGATTTGAATGGCAGGGAAATAGTGTCTTTAAGTATAGATGGCGGCCTGGCTCAACAGCAGGTCCAGCTTCCACGGATTCCCGCAGGGCTTTACTTTTTCTGGATTTCTACTAATGAAAAACCGGTGCAAACAGGAAAGATGATAATAGAATAAGGAGAAGCCAGTAAAAAACACAGCACGATTTCCACCCGGAACACTTCACTCCGGAGGTTGAAAAAATGAGCCCCGGCCATGTATTGGCAACCATTTTGCATTGATGGAAATGCAATTGCTACTGGTGGAGCTGGTGTCCCAATTCGATTTAGGATTGGTCACCAGCCACACCGTGGAACCGGAACCCACTCCTCACCTTTAAGCCAGAACAAGGCTTTTCAAAAAGGGGGAAGGTCCGCAAATAACATTGTCCCTCCTCCCGATTTCAAAAGCCCGGCACCGGTTTCGTTAATAATTCAACTGTATTTTATTTATAATTATCTCCATGACATTCCACTTTGGAAGGTAAATGGAAAAAGGCTTCCCCCTTTTTCTACATTTCCCGGGCAGGCATTTGAGCTGGCCCGGGATTTTTTTTTTACCCTTCAGAACCTGAAACCCAGCGCCCGAAACCGATAACCATTTCCGCCATATTAGCCGTTCGGCATATTTGTTGCATAATCAAGGATACACTGAAACTCTATGGGCCTTTGGGCCGGTATTCCTTCCGTAGATTTCACATTATCAACTATTTAAGTCTTAAAAGACCAGGCAAACAAATTCAAGAGCTACACACTCGCCTCGAACGAATTTACTCATTCGGAGATGCTCTCCCTTATTAATTGAAATGCAGGTTTCGGGCTGCACATCCAAAGCTGCCATAAGCTGAGGAGGACAGGCTTAAGCCCGCACTTGAGAAAACGACCCCCGCACATGAAGGGATTAAAACACCTCATTCTATTGCCCGCCCTGCTATGGGCCACCCTTAACTTACAAGGTCAGGTGGAACTGAAGCTGCAATTGCAGCCTGACGGTAAAACTTATACATTTTTGGCCCGGTCCCAAACTGATTTTCTTCCACCGCTCGACAACCTGACCCATTCTGCACAAATTACCATCGTAGTACCCACCGGCAGTTTTCAGCCCGGCAATCTGGAAAACCACGCCGGGGTTTGGGAATTGACCCACCTGCTGATGCATCCTGCCGAAAATCCGGGAGCGGACTATTTAGTGTTCAACCTCGTGAATGCCACCTCCGCCATCGTGTATGAGCAAGGGCAGGAGGTTCCGCTTTTTTCTTTTCAAAATGCTCTGCCCGGCTGCGGGGGTGCCTTTGAAATCATGGACAATGCGACCGACCCCTTCTTACCGCCGAACTCACTCAATATGCCGGCAGGCAACGAACTGTTCATCGAAGGTGCGGGGCCCGGTGAAAATGCCTATTCCGGGAATTACGACCCCGGTTCTGCCAATTGCCTCTATTTTTCGGGATGCCCGGTAGATTACGAACTGGAGCTATTGCCCGACGGCTATTACCAATTGTCGCTTCGCCCTGATGCGGCGATGATGCCACCCCTCGAACCTGTGTCCGCACTGAAAATGACGGTGAAGGTACCGGCAGGGTTTTTTAAGGTGCACAACCTGACCAACCTTCAACCCGCCACGCTCGATTTTGGCAGTGTGTCACGGTTCGACGCGCCAATAGAGGCACCCGGCTTCGACTATATTTTATTTCAACTGCACGACAACGGCGGCCTGGGCCTGGGCCTTCAACCCGGCGTGAAAGTGCCACTGCTGAAATTTGCCAACGAAGGCTCGTGCCAGGGCGATTCCCTCTTTTTGGTGGACAACCTGACCGACCCCTTTATGCCACCGAACTCACAAGGGGCTACCATTGGACAAAGCCTGATGTTGCAAGGCGCAGGCACTCCGTTTCTTGGCATTTGTCTCGGTGATAAATTTTCTGCGCCGTGCAATGGTTGTCAGTTCGTGCCCGATATTTTATCGATTGACAGCATTACAAAAGCCGGCCCCATTGCTTGTCTCGGCAACGACAACGGCATCATGCAATTGTTTGCCCATGGCTTGTCGCCATTGTATTTCAGCATCGATGGGGGGGCGAACTGGTCGCCCGGCGGAAACTTCGAAGGTCTGCCGCCCGGCACATACGAGCCGGCGATTCGGGGTGATTATTACGGCTGCAATATTGAAAAACATGCCCTTCCCACGGAACTGGCCGCCTCCACGGAATTTTCATTGCTACTCGATGCACCGGAAAAAGTATGCGCCGGTGATGATTTTGGGTTAAAAGTCATGGCCCCGCAACCCCTGCCCGCTGATGCGGCATTTGCCTGGTCGGGACCCAACGGATTTTCGGCCGCCATCCCCGACCCCGCCGTGTTCAATGCCAACCTCTTTCAATCGGGCAATTATGCACTGACGGTAACTGCCCCCGGCTGCGACCCGGCGAGTGCCGGAGTGCCCGTGCAGGTGGTAGCGCCTGTGGAAGAACCTGCCCTGACGGGCAATTCGCCACTTTGCGATGGCGACACCCTCTGGCTCGGCACGGCCCCAGGTGCCTCCACACAAGAAAGTATAGTGCGTGAGATA
>CAZPHZ010000278.1:0-4317 GCA_964586035.1 uncultured Saprospiraceae bacterium | reverse complement strand
GCGCACGAGTTTCATTTCTTTGACTAAACGCCCCGCCCTGCCGTATTTATCGACGAGGAAAAGCACGTAGCGAATGTCCACCATGATGTTGCGGCAGATGCTTTCGTCGAAGTTGTAGTCGCTCATGGTTCCTTCCCACACCCGGTCGAAGTTGAGGCCCACGAGGTTTCCGTTGGCGTCGATGGCAGGGCTGCCTGAATTGCCGCCGGTGGTGTGGTTGGAGCCGAGAAAGCAAACGGGCATGCGGCCATTTTCGCCATACACTCCATAGTCTTTATGTGCGTAAAGCTGGCGCAATTTCTCCGGCACGTCGAATTCGTAATCGCCGGGCACGTATTTTTCCATCACGCCGCCGAGGTAGGTTTTTGTAAAATAAGACACAGCATCGCGGGGCTTATATCCCTGCACACGGCCGTAGCTGCAACGCATAGTACCGTTGGCGTCGGGATAAAAACGGCGGTTGGGGAACACCTCCATCTGGGCTTTCATATAGGTTTGCATTGCGGCATTAATCTGCTCGTTCAATTCGTTGTATTTGCCTGCCACCTTCTCGTTGTACGTGTCGGAAAACACCTTTGCCAGCTGGCAAACGGGGTCGTTCTGAATGGCCTTAAGCACGTCGCCGGCGGGTTTGCCGAGGGTGGAAAGTGCCATATCCCATTGCGAGAGCCATGAGTTTTCAAAAGCATCTGCTGCCCATTGCTCATAGCTGCCGCCGTGCGCGGCCAGCATTTGGTTGAAATCCGGGGGAAGGAATTGCGGGGCCACTTTTTTGGCCATCATTTCCATGAGTGCTGCGAACACTTTTTGGTCGATTTCAGGCCGGTAATTCTTGTATAAATTTTCGAGCCAGGGGCTCAGACGCTTGACAAAATTGTCATATCCCTCAGTTCCGCCATTTTCGAAATAGCCGGGAAGGCGGTTTACCTGTGAGGCAATTCGCAGAATCTCCACATTGCGGTAGGTTATTTCATCGTAATAGTCCTTTGCAGCGGCATAGGGTTCGATGGCGTCGTACATCCGGTTGAAATCGTTTAAAAGGTGGCCGTATTTGGCGAAATTCGGATTGACGGCTACCACCTTTTGAAATTCTTTTTCATAATCCAGCTTTTTCTGCACGGCAGGGGTGCGGGTGAGGCCCAACGCCTCTCCCTGCCATTTTTTCCAGCCATTGGCGAGGCCGGCCTGTTTCGAGGCATACTGAATTCTCACTTCTGCATCGGCACGCATGGCCCCGTCCCAGATGGCGAGCGTTTTATCTCGAACGCTGATTTTAACAGGGTCGCTCACATCCACTAGTTGCCGGATGGCTGCGGCGGGCAGGTACTCGTTGGTGCGTCCCGGGAAGCCGAATATGAGGGTGAAATCGCCATCGGCCACGCCGTCGATGGAGATGGGCAGGAAGTGTTTGGGTTGGTACGGCACATTGGCTTCCGAGTATTCGGCGGGCAGGTTGTCTTTGCCTGCATAGATGCGAAACATGGAAAAATCGCCCGTGTGGCGCGGCCACACCCAGTTGTCGGTGTCGGCGCCGAACTTGCCGATGCTCGACGGCGGCGCTCCCACTAACCGGATGTCGCGGTAGGTCACCGTGACGAACAGGAAGTACTGGTTGCCTTTGAAAAACGGGCGGATCATCACGTCCTCGTAGTCCTCTTTTTTCAACTCCTTTTTAATTTCATCTAAATTTTTGTCAATGGCCGATTGCCGGCTGCGGGCGTCCATCTCATCGGTTACGCCTTTCAATGCCGTTTCGGTTACATCTTCGATACGGGAAATGAGCGTCACCGTGACGCCGGGGTTGGGCAGTTCGTCTTTCATCGTTTTTGCCCAGAACCCGTCTTCGAGGTAGTTGTGCTCCAGCGAGGAATGGGCCTGAATCTGGCCGAAGCCGCAGTGGTGGTTGGTCAGCAGCAGCCCCTTCGGCGAAATAATGGATGCCGTGCAGCCACCGTTGAATTGCACGATGGCGTCTTTGAGCGAGCCTTTGTTCACGCTGTAAATGTCTTCGGCGGTCATTTTCATGCCCATGCTCTGCATCTCCGTTTCGTTGAGCAGCGACAGCAGCAGCGGTATCCACATGCCATCAACGGCAAAAACCGTGATGCGAAGCAGGAATAAAAAAGCAAAGGACAGGATGAGTTTTTTCATGGTAATATTCGATTTATGCGGGTGAATGACTGGATGAAAGGCGAAGATAGGGAATGTTCTTTTTTGATGGAAAGGAGGGCTTATGAATGGAGGTTTTTTAATAATAACCCGATAATTTATAAATCTGACTTTCAAAATTATCGGGTTAAAATGGAGATAAGTGTATTGTGAATTAAATAATTTCAACACAGAGACACAGAGGTTGCTTTCATATAAAACCATCACCTTTTTGCATAAATATCCCTTGCTATTCTCCTCTTTATCAACAAAAATATTAGATTTGGAGCCAATGTTAACCCAAATTAGTGGCAGTTATTTCAAGGCCATTTATTTTCATCCATATGAATAGCATCGTAACCCAGCGTTTCATCAAATGCCACGACAAGCTGCGGGAGAATGGCAAGGTGCGCTCCAGCCGCCAGTTTGCCCTGTCGCTCGAATACCTGCCCCAAAGCCTCAGCGAAATTCTGAAAGGCCGCCGCGACGTCACCATTGAGTTGCTGCGCAAAGCCATTGAGGAGTACAACCTCAACCCGGCGTATATTTTTACGGGAGAGGGAACCATGTTCAACACCGGCGACCAGGGCAGCGGCTTCCGGCTGCTCACCGTGGTTACAGATGCGCAAAATGACGAACGCATCGTGCACGTGCCGGTGCCGGCGCAGGCGGGTTATGCCGGAGAAGAACTCGACCCCCGGTTTTTCGAAGAACTTCCCGCTTATACTTTACCTGATTACAAATACCAGGTAGGTACCCATCGCTCGTTCGATGTATCGGGCGACAGCATGGAACCTACCCTCTTTGAGGGCGACAAAGTGGTGTGCAGCTATCTGGAGCCGGGCCTCTGGGAAAGCTCCCTGAAAGACAACTACGTGTACGTCGTTGTGACCCGCGGCGATGTGCTTGTGAAAAGGGTTTTCAATAAAATAAGAACCGGGCGCTGCTTAGAGCTGCATTCCGACAATGATTTTTACCAGCCCTACCAGATAGCGGCCGGCGATGTGCGGGAGATATGGTATGTACGGGCCAAAATCAGCCCTTTCCTGCCTTCTCCCAACAATATTCAGAACCTCGTGCGTACTGAGGTGCTGGAACTCAAACATATCATTCAGCAGCAATCGGAGATGATAGCCAGCCTTCAGAAAACGCTCGACAACTTTGCAGCTTCAGGCAGTGCTAATCGCTCCTCCAGAAAAGAGTGATGTTCCCTGCCCTTCAATCCTTTTATTTTATTCTTATGAAATCCAAACGCATCACCGGAAAAGTTACATGGCAGGACCTCGGCACCGGCTTTTGGGGTATCGTCGATTCTAATGGCCGCGAGTGGCGCCCGGTGAATATGCCGGAACAACTGAAAAAAGATGGAAAACAGGTCACCCTCACCGTGCGGGAAGTGGACGAGGAAGCTTCCATTTTCATGTGGGGCACGGCCGTGGAAGTGGTGGGGTTCGGGACGTGAGTAACCCTCACCGCATCGCCGAGGCCTTCATCACGGCCCCTTTCCCGAAGCGTTTCCGGATGTGGTCCATTTGCTCCAGCAGGCGCACCTCCTCGCCGGTATCCTCGAAGAGGTTGAGTTGGCAATGGCCGTACACCAGCCCGCTGAACTTCACGCCGATGAGGCGCAGCAACTGGCGGCGGGTGTACAGCTTTCCAAACAGCTCTTTGGCATGGAGCAGCAGTGTGCGGTCGCTGGCGGTGTAGGGAATGATGCGCTGACGGGTGTAGGTATTGAAGTCGGTGTAGCGGATTTTTACGGTGATGCAGGAGGTGAGTTTTTGCTGCTGCCGCAACTCGAACGCTAAGCGGCTCACCATTTTCGTGAGGCGGCTGGTGAGCAGACGCATGTCGATGGTGTCGGTCTGGAAAGTGCGCTCGGTGCTGATGCTTTTGGCTTCGTGGTAAGGCACCACCGGTGAGTTGTCGATGGCATTGGCTTTTTTCCACAGGCCGATACCGTGTTTGCCAAACTCCCGCTCGAGCAGCCGGGGTGGTATCTGCGCCAGGGTCTCTACTTTTCGCACACCCATGAGCGCCAGCTTTTGTTGGGTCTGTTTGCCGACGGAGGGGATTTTGCCGACGTGCAACGGGGCGAGAAAAGACCGTCCCGTACCGTTATCGACCAGTTGTGCGTCGTTGGGCTTGGCCACGCGAGACCCGTCTGGG
>CAZPHZ010000277.1:0-4323 GCA_964586035.1 uncultured Saprospiraceae bacterium | reverse complement strand
TCAATTTCTGCAAAATCGTACTGCCCATCCGCTTTCTTCGCTATCAGCTTCGACCCCATGCCGACGCAGAAAACGCCGGCCTCGAACCACTTTTTCAGGTTCTCGAAATCGGGGCTGACACCCCCGGTGGGCATGAGGTTCGTCCACGGGCAGGGGCCTTTGATGGCTTTTACAAAACCCGGTCCGTACACCCCGCCGGGGAAAAGCTTAACCACCTCGCAGCCCAATTCCTCGGCTTTTGCAATCTCGGTGAGGCTGCTGCAACCGGGTGACCAGAGTATTTTCCGGCGGTTGCAGACGACGGCGATGTCTTCCCGCAGGACGGGCGTTACGATGAAATTGGCACCCAACTGCATGTACAGCGATGCCGTGCCTGCATCGGTCACGGAACCCGCACCGAGCATCATTTCTGGTAGTTCTTTGAGGCAAAACTTGTTCAGTTCACCGAACACCTCGTGTGCAAAATCGCCGCGGTTGGTGAATTCCAGCAGGCGGGCGCCGCCTTTGTAACAGGCCGTCAATACTTGTTTCGCTACCGCGACATTGGCGTGATAAAACAATGGCACCATGCCCTGCTCGCCCATTTTTTGGGCAACTTGAATTCTGGTAAATCTTGCCATAATTTCAATTCTCATTTATCTAGAAATTCTGCCGCTACCATCTCCTTCCAATAGCTTTTCCACTTCTTCCACGGTCACGAGGTTGGCGTCGCCATAAATCGTGTGTTTGAGGCAAGAGGCAGCTACCGCAAATTCGAGGGCTTTTTGGTCGTCGCGAGGATACGTCAGAAAACCGTAAATCAGGCCCCCCATGAAGCTGTCGCCACCACCTACCCGGTCCACGATATGGGTAATTTGGTGGGTGCGGGATTCATGCAATTTTTTACCATCGTACAATACTCCGGCCCAGCTATTGTGGGAAGCGCTGATGCTTCCCCGCAGCGTGATGATGACTTTTTTTGCTTTCGGGAATTTTTTCATCAATTGCCGGCAGACAGAAGTATAGGCCGCAGCGTCAATTGGGCCGCCGTGGGTTACATCCTCGCGTTCGGGGTGGAGGCCAAAATGCTTTCCGGCGTCTTCCTCGTTCCCGAGGATGATGTCGCACCCGGCCACTAATTCGGGCATTACTTCCGCTGGCTTTTTGCCGTATTGCCACAGTTTGTTACGATAATTCAAATCGGTGGAAACGGTCAGCCCCAGCCGGTTGGCGGCACGGATGGCTTCGAGGCACACATCCGCAGCACCCTGTGAAATGGCCGGTGTGATGCCTGACCAGTGAAACCACCGGGCATCTTTGAACACTTCGTCCCAGCCAATCATACCGGGTTCTATGGTGCTGATGGATGAATTAGCGCGGTCGTAAATGACCTTGCTGCCACGGCTTACAGCGCCCATTTCCAGAAAATAGATGCCGAGCCGCACGCCGCCCCTGATGATGTGACGAGTGCCGACTCCCCGCTTTCGCATTTCCATGAGGGCGCAATCGCCGATGTCGTTGCCGGGCAGACGCGTGACGAATTCTGTGGGGATGCCGAAGTTGGCGAGTGATACAGCCACGTTGCTTTCGCCACCGCCGTACACTACATTGAAGGAGCTTGCCTGAGAAAAACGACGGTGATCCGGCGGTGTGAGGCGGAGCATGATTTCACCGAAAGTGATTACTTTTTTCATCATCGATAAAGGTAAAATACTTTATCGAATTTAATCTTTGCAGGCAATTTCTCTGCAATGGAAACGCCATTTGAGAAGTGTTATGCTCAATTTTCGAAGAATGGTCTATTCAATTTTAAACGCGAGGCTGTTCAGTTTTACCAGGTTATCATCTCCAGTGCCGGAAATTCTGGCCATTACATTTTCAAAATAATACATATCGCCAGGGGTTGCTTTGGCAATCAATTCCTTTGTCTTTTCATTGAATTCAGCCCGCCGGTTGACAACTTCTACAGGGTCATCTCTTTTAGATACGCGAACCATGCTAAATCCTGTGATTTCAAAAGCTGGTTCCCCTCCAAAATAAAAACAAGAGCTCATGGTCAGGGCCATGCCTTTTGATTCTTTGAATTCCTCAGGGTTCAGTGCTCCACCTTCCCGCCAATTGAGCGATTTATCATTATTTAAAACGGCAATTGGTTCGGGCGGTCTTTTAACTCTAAAAATCAATTCTTTCGGTTCGAACCCTTTGCCATATACCAAGATGGCGGCATTCCCTGGTTTCAAAGCTTTAACGATGTATTGGCCCCTTCCCGTTTTTGTTATTTCGACATCATCGCTGGCCAAGGCCACCTTATCATCTTCCATTCCTTCCACCGCGACGGTAATTGGGTTTTCTACCCCGATGAAAAGAACATTCATCTTTTCGGCGGCAACGCTGACGGTTTTTTGGTCCATTCTTTCAAACACGTTGAATGCGAACAGGCCGGTAAGTCCGGCAAAAAGGCAGAAATAGACCCATGAAACCGGAGCATGCCTGAATTGGATAAGTTTTTTCATGATTTGAATTTTTGGTGAAGTTGTACTACCATAATGCCCGCTATTTGCAAAAGTTACAATTGGGAATAATGAAAAGGCCAGGCACCCAGAGGTGCCCGGCCTTTTTATGACTTATAAAATTAAGGACTATAGTATGCCTTCGCCAATCATGGCATCGGCTACTTTCACAAAGCCTGCAATGTTGGCGCCTTTCACGTAGTCAATTTTTTCGCCGGTTTTGCCATATTCCACGCATTGCTCGTGGATGCGCCTCATGATGTTTTGCAGTTTGGCATCCACTTCCTCGCGGCTCCATGTAAGACGGAGGCTGTTTTGTGACATTTCTAGACCGGATGTAGCTACACCGCCGGCGTTGGAAGCCTTACCTGGTGCATACAATATGCCAGCCTCATGGAAAACATCGATGCCTTCCATACTGGTTGGCATGTTAGCACCTTCGGCAACGGCGATGCATCCATTTTTGACCAGTTCCTTGGCATCTTTTTCGTTGATTTCATTTTGCGTAGCACATGGGAAGGCCAGGTCGCAAGGAATATCCCATGGTCTTTTGCCTTCGAGGAAAAGCAATCCGTATTGGTTGGCGAATTCCTTAATCCTGCCTCTGCGGTTGTTTTTCAGGTCCATTAGATAGGCAAGTTTTTCACGGTCGATGCCATCATTGTCATACACTGTACCGGAAGAATCGGACATCGTGTGTACGAATCCTCCGAGGTCGAGAATTTTTTCCGCGGCGTATTGCGCCACATTGCCGGAACCTGAAACGAGGCATTTTTTACCTTTCAGGTTGTCATTCTTTGTTTTCAGCATTTCCTCCATGAAATACACCGTGCCATAGCCTGTGGCCTCTGGCCTGATGAGGCTGCCGCCGAATGAAAGACCTTTGCCAGTGAGCACACCTGTGTGCAGCCGCGTGAGTTTTTTGTACATACCGTAGAGGTAGCCGACCTCTCGTCCACCAACGCCGATGTCTCCGGCGGGTACGTCTGTAGAGTCGCCAATTTGACGGAACAACTCCAACATAAAGGCCTGACAAAATCGCATAACTTCACCGTCGGATTTTCCTTTCGGGTCAAAGTTGGAACCGCCTTTTCCGCCACCCATGGGGAGGGTGGTCAGGCTGTTTTTGAAGATTTGTTCAAACCCTAAGAATTTCAGAATACTTAAATTTACACTCGGGTGAAACCGAAGCCCACCCTTGTACGGCCCGATGGCGTTATTGAATTGTAAGCGGTAGCCCTTGTTCACTTGCACCTTTCCTTTGTCATCGACCCAGGTCACTCTGAAAGAAATAACCCGATCGGGTTCGGTCATGCGTTCGAGAAGGTTGAATCCCTGATATTGAGGGTTTTGTTCTACGAATGGGACAACGCTGCCGGCCCATTCTGTGACGGCCTGGAGGAATTCTGGTTCATTGGGGTTGCGCTGCCGTAGACCTTCAAGAAGGCTGGCAGTGTTGGATTTGGTTAGGAATGCCATACGTTAGTTGTTTTAGTGTTAGTTATCAATAAGGGTGTAAAAGTTTTTTGTTCCGGGCGGATTTTTAAGCGAATTAACAACACAAAAATAAAGAGAGGGGTAAATTTGGCAAATAACTTCGAAAAGGCCAAAGTCTAAGGGTTGTTTTAGCTCCATATTATCAACTACTTTGCCAGCCTTCTCTTGATAGTCAGAGTATTAACGGTTTTTTTATCTTAGGATACATACTCTTGTCAATTTTATTTTCAGAGGGCTAAATACTGGACACTTCAACTAATCTCAGCGATGCGCAAATTCATCCTTTCAATCTGTTTATTATTACTATTTGGTGTTCTTTTTTTTGTTATAAGAACAT
>CAZPHZ010000276.1:0-4380 GCA_964586035.1 uncultured Saprospiraceae bacterium | reverse complement strand
GGAACAATCGGAAAGGCCGGCATTCGTTTTAAGAAAAGGGCATGATGTTGAGGATGTTGGGGATATTGAGCGGGTGTGAACTAAACTCCTCGACATGAATTTTACTTACGTCATAATGCTAAATCACAGTTTTAGATTTGTTTAACACCCCCCGGACATTATTTTGCGTCTTACGGTCGTACATTCGTTGGACTAATCCTGAAGCAATGAAGATTATCACTTTTTCCTTTTTACTGACATTTATAGGTGGAGCGATTCAAGCCCAACACACCATTGGCAAAACGACTATTAATGGAGAGTTGGTGGTGATGATGCTCGATGACAATGGCGACACCCTCTATGTGGCAAACGACCTGCTCACCGTATCGCTCACATCGCCACGTAAATTCAAAAGCCGGGAAGAATACAACCGGTACCGGTACTACCTGAAATGCGCCGCCATCGTTTACCCCTACGCCAAAGAGTCCATCGCTGTATTCCGGCAACTCAATGTGGAAACCGAGCAAATGAAAAAGCACAAGCGAAAAAAATACGCACGGAAGCTCCAAAAAAAGCTGGACGACAAATTTGAGGAACCGCTAAAACGCCTCACCAAAATCCAGGGTAAAATCCTGGTGAAAATGCTGGAAAAAGAATTGGACACCCCGCTTTATAAACTCATAAAAACCTACCGTGGAGGTCTCACCGCCGGCTATTGGAACACCCTGAGTAAATTTTGGGGATACGACCTCAAGCACGGCTATATGGAAGGGGACGACCCCATTCTCGATGCCGTTTTGCAAGATTTCTTGCTCAACCAGGAAGCCCTTGATGGCATGGGAGTCCGGAGTGTAAAAGACTAAAGAAACAAAATCCAAACACTCAAAAAAATGTGGACGGAACAAGACAACGCACTCAGGGCGACTTTCACCTTTAAGGACTTCGCCGAAGCTTTTGCCTTTATGACCGAGGTGGCATTTTATGCTGAAAAGCAGGACCACCACCCCAATTGGACCAACGTCTGGAATACCGTTCATTTCGAGCTGAATACGCACAGTGCCGGAGGTAAGGTTACAGGCAAGGACCGGCAACTTGCCAAGGCCATCGACGAGGTGGCCCGGAAATACCAAAAATGATGAGTTTCAGCAGCCTGCCCTCAGTTCTCAACTAAAAATTCCTTTCCTCGCTTTTCAATGCTTATTTTCACGGGGCCAAATAGCCGCGGCATTTGCCGTGTACTTTTTTCATCAAAAAAAACGACAAGACAACATGAAAAGATTAGTGTACCTGCTCATCCTGACTGCCTTTATGGCTGTCTCCTGTAATCAGGACAAACCCGCAACCTCTACTGCCGGGACCGATGATTTCGTTTGGTCGACGGAGAGTTTCGCCGACAAAAAAATCATCCGCTACCAAGTGCCTGGATTCGACAAGCTCTCTCTGGACCAGAAAAAACTGGTCTATTATCTAACTCAGGCAGGCTTATCGGGCCGCGACATTGCCTACGACCAGAACTACCGTTTCAACCTGCCCATCCGCCGTGCTTTGGACAACATCGTGGCTCATTACGACGGCGATAAGAACGGGAACGATTGGAGCGAACTACTGATTTATGCAAAACAGGTTTGGTTCTCCAACGGTATTCACCACCACTACTCCCACGATAAATTCACACCTGGCTTTAGCCGCGATTGGTTCGAGGCAGCTATGAAATCGGTGGGCAGCAGCCTGCCGGAAGAAGCCCTCACCGTCATGTTCGACCCAAAACTTGACGCAAAACGTGTTGACCAGCGTACCGGCGTGGACAACGTATTGGCCTCGGCTGTAAACTTTTACGCCCCTGATATTACCACGGCTGAGGTAAAAAGTTTTTACGGCAGTTATGACAATGCCGAAGATCCTGAACCACTCGAATGGGGCCTCAACAGCCGTCTCGAAAGGGACCCCGATGGCAAACTCTTCGAAAATGTGTACAAGTCAGGCGGACTATATGGACCGGCCATCGATGAAATCATCAAATGGCTCGGAAAGGCCGTGGAAGTAGCCGAGAACGAATCACAAAAGCACGCCCTCGAACTACTCATTGAATACTACAAAACCGGCGATCTGAAAAAATGGGCTGAGTTCAACATCACCTGGTCACAGGCTACGGAAGGCGATATCGACTACATAAACGGATTCGTAGAAGTGTATCACGACCCGGTCAGCCGCCGCGGTTCTTACGAGACCATCGTTCAAATTACCGATTTCGAGGCATCGAAACGGATGAACACTTTGAGCAAAAATGCGCAGTGGTTTGAGGACAATTCGCCACTGATGGAAAATCATAAAAAGAAAAATGTCACCGGTGTCACGTATAAAGTGGTGGCTGCAGCAGGCGAAGCCGGAGATGCCTCTCCGTCAACGCCCATCGGCGTAAACCTTCCCAACTCTAATTGGATAAGGACAAAGTATGGCTCGAAATCCGTCAGCCTCGGCAACATCGAAGATGCCTACAACAATGCAGGAGGCTCCGGCCTGTTGAAGGAATTCGCCAACGACGAAGAAGAAATCGAGCGCAGTGAAAAATACAGCGAGTTGTCAGGAAAAATTCACACTGCACTGCACGAGGTGCTGGGCCATGCTTCCGGTCAATTGGAGCCGGGCGTCGGTCAGCCCGTCCAAACCCTGCCGGGCTATTCCTCCGCTTTGGAAGAAGGCCGTGCAGATTTGTTTGGCCTGTATTACATCCTCGACCCCAAGCTGGTAGAATTGGGGATTATGCCCTCACTGGAAGCAGGAAAGGCAGAATACGACGGCTATATCCGCAACGGTATGATGCTGCAATTGCGCCGTATCAAGCCGGGAAATAACATACAGGAAGCACATATGAGAAACCGCGCAATGGTGGCCCGTTGGGCTTATGAAAAAGGGCAGGCAGAGAATGTCATTGAAAAGGTGGTGCGCGACGGCAAGACCTATTACAACATCAACGACTACAATAAGCTACGGAAGCTTTTTGGCGAGTTGCTTCGGGAACTACAGCGCATCAAATCTCAGGGTGACTTTGAAGCTGGCAAAGCGCTTGTGGAAGATTATGGTGTAAAAGTGGACCAGGCTCTGCACCAGGAGGTATTGACACGTTCCGAAAAACTCCACATCCCACCTTACGGCGGATTCATCAACCCTGAACTCGTTCCCGAGATGGACGGCGACGGCAACATCACCGATATAAAGATCCAGTATCCCGATGACTTTACAGCCCAAATGTTGGAATACGGAGACAAATACAGTTTCCTTCCTGCTGGTAATGACTAATCGGAAGCGGAGATGATTTGAAGGTGGACGCTCAACAATAAGATGTCTCCTTCGAGAATTCCAGCAACACCTAAAAAAAGTGCATCCTCCCAATGGGAAGATGCACTTTTTAGCTGTGTGTAGACTTATAAAGGCGATTTAAACACTCGCAGCCACGACCCGGGTATCAGGCCATTTGCGAAACCTTAATCGTCAGTTTACTCTTCAGGTTGGCTGCCTTGTTGGGGTGCCAGGTTCTCTTTTTAGCGAGCTTATCAATCATACTCACCACTGTAGGCAGAAAGTCTTCCGCTTCTTTTTTATCTTCCATGCCGCGCAACCTGGCGATAGCAGTACGGGTTGTTTTCTTGTTGAAACGATTGCGAAGGCGCTTTTTTGCGTCCTGACGAATTCTCTTTTTCGATGACTGATGGTGTGCCATATCTTTAATAAATGATGGTATATAAATTCAAAAATAAACATCTCGGCGGGGTACGTTTTTCTATAAAAAATTACCCTTCCGGGAAACGGACCGCAAAGATAGGGTAAATGAGGAGAAATATTAAAGTGCGTCAGGAATAATTTTTACGCCATTTCATTGCAGGGCCTCCAGTTTTAGCTCCACCTCTTGTTCTTTATCCTGCCTGATGTATTTCACTTTCACCACGTCACCGGCTTTGTATTTTTCCAGAATCAATTTCATATCACCTACGGAATGCACAGGTTTTTCGTCGATGCCCGTAATAATGTCACCAAGTGCAATGCGTCCATTTCTGGTGCGATAGGTAGGCTGAAGGCCAGCTTTTTCAGCACTGCCTCCCTTTTCAACGTTCACGATGAGGGCTCCTTCGAGACCGTATCTTTTCATCCATTGTTGCGAAGCAAGCTCTACGCCGAGCGTTGGCCGGTTGATATGGCCAAACTGAATAAGGTCAGGGACTACCCATTTCACCACATCTACCGGGATGGAAAACCCGATGCCCGCTGAGGCACCGGAAGGGCTGTAGATGGCGGCATTCACACCGATGAGCCCGCCGGAAGAATTGAGCAGCGGCCCGCCGGAATTGCCCGGGTTGATCGCCGCATCGGTCTGAATGACATCGCGAATTGGAGTGCCGTCGCTGC
>CAZPHZ010000275.1:0-4382 GCA_964586035.1 uncultured Saprospiraceae bacterium | reverse complement strand
TCATAAGGACACTAATTTAAGATAGTTTCGTGTCCTGATTTTTTAACACATCTCACTTATTCTCTCTATGGGTTATGTGCAGAATCCATTGAGGTTCGGCAGTTAAATCTTTTTCCATCGTACAAAACAATGCGCTCGAAATTTTCGTCAGTATTATTGACCGGCGGAATAGGGACGCTGAGAGCTGAAGCATACGCGGCTATAAATATTATAAAAAAATGCAGGCGTTGCTTGACTGTTTGTTTTAAGGCCTGTATTTTGCCGGGATTCATGGTTGACTTATAATCCCAATGGGAAACTGAGGCGGATGAAGAACATGGCAAAACATATTTTCACGAGAGGAGTTCCCTTTCTTTTGGGAGCTGGTTTGTTGCTGGCTTCCTGCCAACCCCAAAGCGATGTGCCGCCTCCGGTTGCGCCTTTTGCCGGGGCCGATTCTGCCCAGATAGATTCACTTTTAAGGGTTTTGACTTTGGAGGAAAAAATCGGGCAACTCATATTTTGGGAACCTGAAACCGTGGATGATGATGTCGCGGCTTCAGTTTTTCATCAGTTGGAAAAAGGAAGAGTGGGGGGGCTTATGCTCCCGCAAATGCAGTTTGAAGATTTTATGATACTCACCGATAGCAGCCGTAGGTTGGCGTCTCTGCCCCTGTGGCTGGGCACCCGGCAAAAAGTTTCTCTTCACAACCAGTTTACCAATGTGCCGCAAATGCCTCTGCCCGCAACGATGGCCGCCATCGACTCCTCTGAGTTGCACCGGCAAATCGAGGAGCGTTTCCTGCGGCAATGCATGGCTACGGGCGTAAACCTGGTGTTCGGCCCCACACTCAAAATGGACGACTCTGCCGCCATTGCCTTCAATTACCAGACCTTCGAAAGCGTGGAGCAGGACCTGCTCGAACGCGGTCACCGGACCCTCCATTCTTTACGCTCACACCGAATTCTCACAGTGGGCGACGATTTCCTGGAGATGAAATGCATCGAAAATGACAGCCTCAAAGGGCTCTTTCTCCACCGCTATCGCAGCTTTGCACGGGAGGGGATGTCCGGACTGTTGCTGAATGAAAAAGTATTTCAGGCCGATACCCTGGCAAGGTCGGCACCAGGCTCCGTCAAAGAATACCTGAGCACGGAGGTTGGCTTCAACGGCCTTGCCTTTGCCAGCCTTTCACGCACTGAATCTCCCTCGTTCAAGCTTTTCGCCGGGGCGGATGTGTTTATCACACCCGATGCCCAAAAGACCTTTTATACTTTGGTCAAAATGGTAGAACGGGGCCGCCTGCTTACGCAGGATATCGATGCAAGGGTGCGAACAGTGCTGTTGGCAAAGGCCTGGATGAACGGAGGAAGACTCCCCGTGCGCATTGAGCCGGGAGCGGTGAAAGGTGCACCGCAACAAGTGCAGTTGGTATCGCACGAGCGTAATTATACTGCCCGGCACAAGCCTGAAATGCAGGCGATTCGTGCTGCCCAAAGGGAAAAATTGCAGTGCTATTTCGAGGACCCGCAATGGGATTTCTTCATCCGATCACTTTTTCAACATTCGGTGATCCTCACCAGCGATGTGACCGGCACCCTGCCCTTTAAAGACATTGGGCAAAAGGAGTTCCGGGTGTTCGGGTTTAGCCGCCGGCCATTCAAACAATTCGAGGCACTTTTTTCAAAATACGCCGATTTTCAAAGCACACAATTGCCGCCCGGCCCGGGCGGAATACCTGGCTTTCCCGAAGGGGAAATACACAGTGGCGATTCCAGTGTTGCGATCGTTTTGTTGGACAGCATTGATTTGCGGCCGGATTTGAACAGCGCTTTTATCAATCGTCTGCACGAAATGGAGCGCACCATGCCGGTGGTTTTTATCAATTTCGGCAACCCGAAAAATCTCAAATTTTTGGGCCACAACACGACGAGCGTGCAGATATTCGAGCGCAACCACATCACCGAGGCCTATGCCGCCCAGTTGCTATTCGGCGGAGTGCCGTCCATGGGGCGCCTGCCGCTGACAGTGAGCAGCCACCTGCCTTTCGATGCAGCAGTACGCAATCCTGCAGTGCGCCTCGGATTTGGGGTACCTGAAGAAACCGGAATCGCCAAAGCACGGCTTGCGGGAATAAGCGCCATCGCTGGATCGGCCATTGACAAAGATGTGTTTCCGGGGTGCGAAGTATTGGTGGCGAAAGATGGGAAAGTGATTTTTTCAAAGGGTTTCGGCCACCATACCTACAAAGACGGTGAGCCGGTAAATGTGGAAGATTTGTACGATTTGGCCTCTATCTCGAAAGTGGCGGCCACCACGCTCGGTGTCATGCGGGAGGTGGAAAATGACTCTGTATCGCTGGACGGTAAGCTCGGCGACTACCTGTCGCTGGATAGCGCAGCCACCGTGGGGAAAATAAAAATCCGGGACCTGCTTTTGCATCGCTCCGGGTTGCCGCCCATGATGCCTATTGGCAAATATATTTCGTGGCGTCATGTGCCCGCAAAGGGTTGCAACGATTTTTATTGTAAAAAGGAAAAGGGCGAATTCGATATTCCCGTGGTAGATGGGCTTTATCTGCGCGACGATTACCCCGATTCCATCTGGCGTCACGTATTTCACATGCGGGTATCCAGCCGCAAAAAATATGTGTACAGCGACGTGAATTTTTTCCTTTTGCAAGACCTGCTTGAAACGGTCACACGGATGCCTTTGGATTCTTTTCTCTATAAAAATTTTTACGGTAAAATGGGCCTCCGCCGCACGCTGTACAACCCTCTGACCCGCTTTTCAAAAGCTGCCATCGTGCCCACCGAAAACGACAGAATTTGGCGCAAAAAGCTGGTGCATGGCTATGTGCATGACCCTTCCGCTGCGCTGATGGGCGGCGTTGGTGGCAACGCGGGCCTGTTTTCCAATGCCGAAGAATTGGCCGCCATTTTCCAGATGCTCCTCAACGGCGGCTCGTACGGCGGCGGCGATTCTTATTTCGAAACTAAAACGGTGAAATTATTCACTTCCAAAAAAAAAGGTAGTTACCGCGCCCTGGGCTTTGAAAGAGCGGTGAACCGCAAGTACCCGACCTATTCCCGTCAGGCCTCAGACACCTCATTCGGCCACACGGGATTCACAGGTACCTGTGTCTGGGCAGACCCAGATGCCGGGCTTATCTATGTATTTCTTTCCAACCGTGTGAATCCGAGTGCCAGCAATTCTAAAATCTTCACCGAATCCATCAGAAGCCGCATCCACGATGTGGTGTACAAGTCCTTCGATACTTATCATCCTGCCTTGCCCGTGCTTTCTTACGAAGCAGATTGACAACGAGTTAGTTCATGATTTTCTCAAAAACGTGAGCGGCATTTGCGGGAGGTTGAGGAAGTTGAGAAGGATTAAGCTAAATCCTCTCAACCTTCTCACAAAATCCGGTAATTAGACTTGTGAGCGATGCTAAAAACAACAACCCCACTAACCTCTGGGGAGGTGTAGCGGGGTATGTTATACAATCTGAAACAATATCGTTAAGGCTGTCCGGGAGGGTGAAAAAACTACCCCTACACACCTAAAAGGCTTCGGGGTAGTCCCACACACTATTAGAACACCCACTATTTAGACAAGCTGAATAATCGTTCGGGTGCTGGATTTACTGCTTAAATTAAAACCAGCCCTACTTCCAATAGGTTTCGGGCTGGTCCCACACACTATGAGAACACCCATTTATTTTCAGTTGTTTGGTTGGTCTAAATCATAACCGGCGTCTCCCACTTTTGAAAGATGCCTCTTTGCTGATAAAATCAATGATGCACCATTCTGGTTTTAAAAAAAAACTGCCCTCGTTTCGAGTTTACGAAACGGGGCAGCCCACACACTATGAGAACACCCAATTATTTCTTTTCGTGAAGCTGAAATGGTTGCTACTGAGATTGGTCAGGGTTGGGTTCACAGGATTTCTCATTAGTTCTTGTTTGTGCTCTAAATTTCAATTTGCTAATTTTCGCTTTAGAAACAACCTAAAGACGCACCTTCGTTCAAAAGTTCACAAATGCTATATGTTAATTATATTTAACATTTCGCCGCACTGGAAAACCATCTTTGGTCGCTCAAAGGGTAAACTCTCCGTTTCTGTGGTGGGTTAGTGATGTGGTATCAATAATGACGGAAGTTAAGACCTGTTCTAAGAGTTGGCTAACGAGGGTAAATATTGCCGGGCTTTTTTGAAAAAGAAGTAATTTTGAAACCGCCCTGTTTCCATTATTCGAAAAAAGAAACGACGGATGGCGCCGATAAGTTGCCCGATACCGCTTTTCTTTGCCTCAAACCATTGGGCGGTATTGGCATGCCAGCATTCTGATAACTTACAAAAAGGAAGCATTGATACCACAGAAGACAGTTCAGGAAATTT
>CAZPHZ010000274.1:0-4391 GCA_964586035.1 uncultured Saprospiraceae bacterium | reverse complement strand
ATGCACTCGTATATCGTTTTTCCGGGAGGAGAGTCAGAATACCGCGCATGTCCCCCGGCGAATATGCGGTTGTCGCTGCAGGCTACGGCCCTGACTACCTGCCGGCCGGGCAGTTGGAATTTGCGCCATCGGGCGCCGTCGTATTCGAGCAGGCCGTTGTTGGCGAAAAACAGAGTGCCACTGGAGGCCTGCGCCATATCCCAATTTTGAATTTGCGCACCATGAACGGTGCGACTAAAATTGAGCACACGGGGCAACTCCTGCCCTCAAAGCTTCAGCGGCCAACACCAGATTATCAGGGTAAAAAGATGGCGAATGGGCATGGGCAGTTTGTTCTTTGCAGTAAAAATCCAACCACAGGGCGATGCAGCCCTTTCCAACTTTCCGCCCGCCTAATGCGGAAGCTTTTCACGAAGCCAGCCATACACCCAGGTGCCGGCGATGGCGCTGAGGATTGTGACGATGATGACCGTGGCACCTGTGCCCACCTGTGCAAACAGCGGTCCCGGGCAGGCCCCTGTGATGGCCCAGCCGATGCCGAAGAGAAGGCCTCCGTAAATCTGGCCTTTGCTGAAAGTCTTCTTGGTGAAGACGATGTCCTCACCTCCGAAGGTCTTCACTTTGAATTTTTTCAATAACAGGATGGAAATTACTCCTGTGATGACGGCGGTGCCGATGACGCCGTACATGTGGAACGATTGCAGGCGGAACATTT
The DNA here is from genome assembly GCA_964586035.1 of uncultured Saprospiraceae bacterium. Taxonomy (GTDB): domain Bacteria; phylum Bacteroidota; class Bacteroidia; order Chitinophagales; family Saprospiraceae; genus UBA6168. The sequence continues at coordinate 3,676 of CAZPHZ010000274.1, read as the reverse complement.
CCTGAATGCGAAACCAGGAAATGACTTCCGATTTTACGAGCACGATGCCAAAGAATACCCCGGCTATTAAATAATTTAAAAGTTCCCAACCAAAGGTGTGGGTTCCGGTGGGCAGGGTTCCGTTGTTCGATTTTACTTCACTCATAGAGCTATATTTTTTAACCGCTAAGGAGTGGCACTATTTAGAGTTTCAATAAAAAAGGAATGAGCAAATTGGCAGACAGGAACCCGCCCGCCATGAACGCCATAGTAGCTATCAGGGAGGGGAGTTGAAGGTTAGCCAATCCGTTGATGCTGTGGCCGCTGGTACAGCCGTCGGCGTATCGCGTGCCAAAGCCGACCAGAAACCCGCCGATGATGAAAAAGAACAGCCCTTTGAAAGTGAGCAGGTTGTGCCAATTGAAAATCTCCACGGGCACCATGTTCGAATAATCAGTAATGCCGTTTTCTGACAGGGTTGCGGCCAGCGCCGGCGCCACTATCACCTGATGCGGGTCGCGCAAAAAATACGCGGCGATAAAGCCTCCCAAAACGATGCCTGCGGCAAAAAACAGGCTCCACGTTCTTTCTCTCCAATTGTATTTAAAAAATGGAATGTCGCCGGGAAAACAGGCAGCGCATACATGCCGAAGGTTGCTGGATATACCGAATTGTTTGTTGCCCATGAGCAACAGGGCGGGTACCATTAAACCGATGATGACACCTGCTGGCGCCCAGTGCCAGGGCTGCTGAAGAAATTCTATGATTGACATGTCGAAAGCTTTTTAAAATATATGCTCCCCCCGGTTGGTATTCAGAAATCCAGGGTGTCGAGGTAGAAAAAATATTCTATTGCTGCGACCAGGCGTTGTAGCCGCCGGCCAGGTTGAACAGATGCTTGAATCCCATGTCTGCCATCAGTTTGCAGGTTTTGCCGCTGCGGTTGCCGCTCCGGCAGTACACGAGATAGGTCTTTTCTTTGTCGAGTTTGCCGAGTTCTTCCTGGAAATTGATGCCGTAATAGTCCAGTTCCTGTGCTCCTTCTATTTTACCGTTGGCGATTTCTTCGGGGGTGCGCACATCCATGAGCACGATGCCCGGCTTCGCCATATGCTGGCGGAATTGCTCCACATTGAGGTCTTGGTAGGGGAGTGGCTGTTTTGCAGCGGTTTTGTCTGTTGCCGGGGTTTCGGTGGTGGTGGAATTGCCGGCAGGATTACTCTGCGACTGGCAGGACAGGAGGCCGGCTACGAGTAGCGAGAGAATAATAAGTGTATTTTTCATTGCATAATTGATTTGCAGATGATGAATGAGGATGTTGTTCCCGGCGGAAATACTGCGAATATCAGCCAAGATAGTGCATGACGATATTTTTTTAAAAAAATTTAGCGATAGAAAGTAGTGCCCTCAAATGCTGCACAGGTCGCCGGTAGCAATAGCCGGTGGCTTTGTTCGCTGGCCGGCCTCTGTCAGTAGGCGAGTCGTTTTCCGGCCTGTTGCAAAATCACAGAGAATAGGCAACACTGAAAATAGAGGAGCATAGTGTATCATAAAAATCAGAAATCTTTCGATTTGGGGCATCGATACCGGCGCCGGATGAGCACTTTCCGGCTCTTTATAGCCGTGACAACTTTTATTAAACGGGCATCGGATAGAATGGTTGCCATGTGGGAAAAAATGTACTTTTACCCCGTCACTTGTATTGTGCGTTGTAAACCCTGCGGAGGGGTGCTACCATCTTCGATTGTATTTTCCCAAAATAGAAAAAAGGAATAAAGTCATGTCAGGATCCAGGCAGCAAAAAACGGTGGGTGTTATCGGAGCAGGCAGCTTTGGAACGGCGGTGAGCAATTTGCTGGCTCACAATGCCGATGTGCTGCTCTATAGCAGGCAGGAAGACCTCGTACAGGCAATCAATGAGGACGGCCGCCATCCTGCGTTGGATGTAGAAGTTTCGGCAAATGTGAGAGCCACAAACGACCTGGAGGAAATAGCAGGCAGTTGCACCACTATCTTCCCCGTTGTCCCCTCGGATAGCTTCCGGCGGATGATGAAAAATCTGTCTCCCTACCTTCGTCCCTATCACATACTGATTCACGGTACAAAAGGCCTCGACTTGCGGAAAGTTAACGAGGAAGATTTGGAAAAAGGAAGTATAAACGCCGACAGCATAAGCACCATGAGCGAGGTCATCAGAGAAGAAAGCGTGGTGGTGCGAATCGGCTGCCTTTCCGGGCCAAATCTCGCATCTGAAATCTTCGAAGGTCAGCCCACCGCTACCGTCATCGGCAGCCGGTTCGATGAAGTCATCGATATTGGAAAAAAAGTGTTGAGCAGCCGTCACTTCCAGGTTTTCGGCACTTACGATATCAAAGGTGCCGAATTGGCGGGAGCACTTAAAAACATCATAGCCATCGGGAGTGGCATTTTGAGTGGTCTTGGGCTGGGCAAAAACATTCAGGCTCTGCTTATTACGAGGGGTCTTATGGAAATGATTTATTTCGGCAAGGCCTTTGGAGCCACACCAAAACCCTTCGTCGGTACAGCAGGTATTGGAGATCTTGTATGTACCGCCACCAGCATGAGCAGCCGGAACTTTACCTTTGGTTACCGGCTGGGCCGGGGAGAAAAAAAAGAGGAAATCATGTCCTCCATGCCTGAAATGGCAGAAGGTGTACGCACTTTGAAAATTGCCAGGAAGCTGGCAGATGAACTAAAACTACACGTCCCAATCACACAGATGCTTTTCAAAGCCGTATACGAAGAGTACGACTTGCGGCAGGCAATTGAATACCTCATGCGGTACCCTTACTACGTCGATGTTGATTTTATCTAAACGAGGGATACAGACTGGCAAAAAAAAAAGTCGCACTTTCTGAAGTGCGACTTTTTAAATTATAATCCCATGAACATATCCAAAAACGAAATCTTTAAGAAATACATGCTGCAAAATTTGCATGCGACATATTCCTAATATAATTTTGCATCAGCCATTTTATTTGCGAAAGAGAGTTGATTAAAATCCCATTTTAAATTCTGCATTAGAGTTCGTATCCCATGAACTATTTTTTTTGCAGAGGCTGCTTACTTTTAAGCGGCCTTTTTTGTGATGGCTGATGCATAATATCTTGAAGGGTAATTTGTAAAAGCTAGCAAGTACCCCTCGAAATTAGAGGGGGACTTACTACCAACAAATTATAATCCCATGAACATATACAAATTGTCAAATCAGATTTGATGGGAAAAAGCAGTCCGTCCCGACAGAGTCCGTCGGGACGACTGGCTATTAACAAATTATAATCCCATGAACATTTTCAAATCTGGTGGCTAATCCTTTCGATTAGCATTTTCTCCTCTGTTTCAATCTTCACTTTTCTTACTGCCTCTCTCCTTAGTCACTAATCACGATACAAATGTGCGCATGTATTTTGCCAGGGCCAAGGACATATTTGCCCCTTTGTGAGAAATAATTTTAACAACATTTTTAGTTATAAAATCGTAACTCATTCATTATTAGTGTTTAAAATCAAATAGATAGTTAGGGGTAGGTATATTTTTGTGAATTTTAATAAATATTTCTTCAGCTTTTGTGAAGGTTTTTTTTGAAAAAAAAATCCAAAATACTTGATAAAGAGCCCTTTTGGGGTGAGCCTCTTCCCCCAGTTGTGACTCCTGGAAAGTTGAATCCCGGTTTTCA
>CAZPHZ010000273.1:0-4412 GCA_964586035.1 uncultured Saprospiraceae bacterium | reverse complement strand
TGCTTTCTCCGGCAAAGACCCTTCGAAAGTGGACCGTTCGGCAGCCTATGCCACCCGCCACATCGCCAAAAACCTCGTGGCTGCGGGCGTTTGCAACGAAATCCTCGTGCAGGTTTCTTATGCCATCGGCGTGGCACGGCCCACCAATATTTACGTGAATACCTATGGCTCCGCCAACGTGAAGATGAGCGACAGTCAGATTTCGGAGCAAATCGAAAAGTTGTTCGACATGCGGCCCTACGCCATCGAAAAGCGCCTAAAATTGCGCAATCCCATTTACACCGACACGGCAGCTTACGGCCACATGGGCCGCACCCCGGAGGTGAAAACCGTGGAACTGACCAACGGCTCCGGCGAAAAAATCCGCAAAGAGGTGGAGACTTTCACCTGGGAAAAATTGGACATGGTGGAAAAGGTCAGGAAAGCATTCGGACTGGCAGCAGCGAGCGTGCCGGCAGTTTGAGCCTGCACCTTACTACTTCGCAAAACGGGGGGCAATTGCATGGCAGTTGCCCTTTGTTTTTTGTGGCCTCCGGTGCAACCATCCTTTGGGTCTGCCGCCTAATGAACTACCCCGCAGCAAGCTGACGGGGTATCAAATCGGAGTTTCAAGTTTCTTCGATGCAAGCATCGGGGAATTGAACCCAGCTTTGATTAAAAATTGAGCACGAGGTAAGCATTTTTCAACAATAATGTAACTTGTATCAGCAGGGGCAAAGTCTCCTGCTTTTTTTGTTGTCACGCCTCTCCGGTTTGATTTCCATTAGAGTTATCCGTAATTTTAGAAATCTTTCCCAAGCAATTCCGACTGCCACGAAGACTCAAATTTGTCCTCAGACCAATTTGCTGACTTATGCTTATCCTCCAACAACTTTGCAGACGCATTCTTTTTACCGCAGCCACGTCATTGCTATTCACTCTCTCGCCCCTAATGTGCCAGGAACAAACGCTGCGTTTTGAAAAATATAGCGTCGAAAATGGCCTTCCCAGTTCCAATGTACTGCGTATTATACAGGACAGGCAAGGTTTCATTTGGTTTTGTACAGATGATGGTTTGGCACGCTACGACGGCTATGGATTTAAAGTATTCAAACACAGCCCTGTAGATTCTCTCAGCATAAGTGATAACGTAGTTACCGCCATTTTCAAAGACGCCAAAGGTATTTTGTGGATTGGGACCTCCAAAGCATTGAACAGATATGACGATAATACCCAAACCTTTATACGTTACAACATTGAAGGACAGGGAGTAAATGTAATCAATGAAGGCATGAACGGAATTCTAACAATAGCTACCGATGCAGGCCTGTTTCTTTTTAACAAGTCAACCGGAAAAACGACGCACTATTTTCACGACCCGGATAATGACCAAAGCCTTAGCTATAATCAAGTACTTTCAATATATACTGGCGAAGATGATAAGATATGGGTGGGTACCAGGAACGGGTTAAATCTATTTGATCCCAATACTGAACATTTTCGGCATTTCTTGTGGGAAGATGCTAATTCGAAATCGAGTAAGCGTAAAGGCTTCCCGGATACTTGCTTGGTATTTTCTATTTTGGGGGGCGGCAATAGTCAATTATTGATAGGCACAAACATGAATCTTGCCGTTCTGGATATGGACAGCTTGGATAAACCGATTCAGCACTATGGATTTAGCATGATTACCAGTATCCTCAAAGATGAAAAGGGTGCAATATGGATGGGAACCCGAAGGGGGAATTTACTTCACATTATTGAAAATGACTTTAACAATTGGGAAACCATCAAGCCAGACCCTTCTGATTCTTATGGATTAAATTCCAGCTATATTTCAGATATATTCCAGGACCGGGAAGGCATAATATGGATAGCTACTGATGTAGGTGCTTACCGATTAAATCCGGAAACCAATCGATTTAAAAATTTACGTCACCATCCAAGGGATACCAACAGTTTAAGCAACAACATTATCCTTTCTCTTTTAGAAGACCAAGCAGGAATGATATGGATAGGGACTCAGGGCAGTGGATTAGATCGTTTGGACCAGGAAACAGGCATATTCCGTCATTATCCTTACAAAGGGTATTGGCACCCTCTTTCTCCAAATAGTCAATCAATTTATGCTTTGCACGAAGATAGAGAAGGGATTATCTGGCTGGGAACCGCAGGAACTGGTGTAGACCGATTATGGGATCGTGAAAAAGGTCAATTCTGGCATTACCGGGTATATATTCCTCCAGATTGGGTAAGTTCATTTTATGAAACTCAAGATACTTTCATTTACGTGGGATCAATTGGCGGGCTGACCAGGTATAATCGTAATACAGCTAAATTTGAATATTTCCCTTTTTTCCCTGGAGCACCATTTGAAAACGTTGGAGAACTTATTTGTGGAATTGTGGAAGATGAAAACGGAAATATTTGGCTGGGGAATTCTATCGGCTTGTTTTCATTTAATCCAAATACGAAGACATATGAACAGTTTACCAATGATCCGGATAACCCAAAGAGTATAAGCGGCACGGTTGTTCTCGGATTGTATAAGGATACAAAAAAGAGGATTTGGGCAGCTACTCAAAATGGCCTTAACTTATTAAATACCAATGATAACACTTTTATTCATTTTCTGAGAAGTGAGCAGTTGGTTGACAATGCCTTTAGTTCAATGACCGAGGATAAAAATGGACGGCTTTGGCTGTGTTCCAAAAAGGGAATAGTTGTTTTCGACCCGGAGACCCAAGCTTTCCGACGATATGAAAAGGCAGATGGTCTGGCGACGAACGAGGTGAATTTTATTATGAGCAGTTCAGTTTCCGATTTATTATATATGGGTACCAGTAAAGGGATGCATATTTTCCATCCAGACAGCCTCCGGGATAATTCTTACGTGCCTCCTGTTGTCTTCACCTCTTTTAGCAGTTACATCACCCAAGGCGAAGAAGGCAAAAGCATACAAGAAAAAAGCATTTCCGAAAAAAAGGAAATCACCCTTTCCTACCTTGACAACATCCTCACCTTCGAGTTCGCCGCACTCAGCTATCGCAAAACATCCAAGAACCAATACGCCTACAAACTCGAAGGCTTCAACGATAACTGGATACAACTTGGCACCAAACGCGAAGTCACTTTCACCAACCTCGACCCCGGCACTTACACCCTGCGGGTGAAAGGCTCCAATGGCGATGGTGTCTGGAACGAGGAAGGTGCCTCACTCAGAATCACCATCACCCCTCCCTGGTGGAAAACTACATGGGCATACCTGCTTTATGCAGTTCTGATTTCAGGCATTCTATATTCAATTTACCGATTCCAATTAAGCCGCAAAATCGAACACGCCGACAACCTTCGCCTCAAAGAACTCGATGCCGTCAAAACCCGCCTATACACCAACATCACCCACGAATTTCGCACCCCGTTGACAGTGATACTCGGAATGGTGAAACAGATAAGAGAAAACCCCGGAAGCTGGCTCGGCGAGGGCTTGCAAATGATCGAGCGCAACGGCAGGAACCTGCTCAACCTCGTCAACCAGATGCTCGACCTGCGCAAGTTGGAATCCGGAACGATGGGGGTGAAAATGGTGCAGGGCAATATTTTGAATTACCTCCGGTACATCGCCGAATCCTTCCACTCTCTGGCGGAAGCAAAAGGTATCCGATTGCAATTTAAAACCGGGTTAGAAGAAATGGTCATGGATTACGACCCGGAAAAAATGCGCAGCATCATTTCCAATCTGCTCTCGAATGCACTCAAATTCACACCAGAAGGCGGTAATGTGGACATTTCGGCGGGCCTTGAAAATTCAGAAAAATTACCGGCACATAATTGCCTTCAGCTGACCATCAGGGACACCGGCGCCGGCATTGCTCCCGAAAAACTTTCGCATATTTTCGACAGATTTTACCAGGCTGACGACGCGGCTACCCGAAAAGCCGGGGGCACTGGTATTGGCTTGGCACTGACGCAAAAAATGGTGGCGTTGCTCGGTGGCGATATCTCCGTGCAAAGCGAACCGGGAGCCGGCACCACCTTTACGGTGTTGCTGCAGGTAACCCGGACCGCCGCATTGGAAGAAATCTCGGAAATGGGCCAAATGGAAACTGAGACCCTACCTTTTGTCTCTGATACCGTGGATGACCCGGCTGCCGGAAGCGCCCTTACCACTCGCCCCGATTTGCCGCTGGTGTTGCTCATCGAAGACAATCCCGATGTGATAAGATACCTCACCGTATGCCTGCAAAAAGACTACAGGTTGGCCGTTGCCCGCAACGGGCAGCAGGGAATTGAGCAAGCCATCGGGCGGGTCCCAGACCTTATCGTGAGCGATGTCATGATGCCCGTTAAAGACGGTTTTGAAGTCGCCCAAACTCTGAAAAACGACGAACGAACCAGCCACATACCCATTATCCTCCTGACTGCCAAAGCCG
>CAZPHZ010000272.1:0-4414 GCA_964586035.1 uncultured Saprospiraceae bacterium | reverse complement strand
TCTGCCTATGATCCTGTAACAATCTTGCCCCCGGAAGCTCGGTGTGGCGCCGCACCGCCTCGACCACGATCGGGCCGATGCTGATATTGGGGACTCTGCCTTCGTAATTCACGTGGCTGCCCACCATCGAATTGGAGAACATGGCATTGCTGACGCAAGTGTCGTTTTGAATAACGCTGTTTTTTATGATAGAGTTTTTAATAACTGACTTATGTCCTACCGAAGCATATGGGCCGATGACGGAATTGGAGATTCGGGCATCCTCACCAATAAAACATGGCTTGATGACGATCGAGTTTTCGACGTTGGCGGAGGTGGCATGTAAAGATTCGCTGGGGTATTTTATTTCCAGCATGCGCCGGTTGGTGTCTATGATGTTTTCTTTGTTCCCGCAATCTAGCCACTCTTCAATGCCCGCCGCCCGGAAGTTGCTGCCATGATTTTTCATGTTTTCGAGGACGGAAGTAATTTGGAACTCTCCCTTGTCTTTGATATTGCCGTCAATAAGGTGCCTGATTTCATCGCGGAGCAATTCCCCCCTTCTCAGGTAATACAAGCCCACTATTGCAAGGTCGGAAACGAAGACCGGTGATTTTTCCACGAAATCGGTGATGATGTTTTTTCCCGAGGTCTTCACCACGCCAAATGAGGAAGGGTTTTCCACTTTTTTTACCCAAATTACGCCGTCTTCGTTCAGATCGAATTGAAAATCAGCCTTGAATAATGTGTCGGAAAAAGCGATGAACACATTGCCAGTGAGGCTTTCGCTGGCGCAACCGATGGCGTGCGCTACGCCGAGGGGTTCGTTTTGGTAATATATTCTCCCCTTTGCCCCGAACTGACCGGCGATGTCAATCAATTCTTTTTCCACTTCTTTGCCGAAGTCACCAATGACGAATGCTATTTCTTCGATTTGTCCCTGATAGCCCGAGGTGAAGTCTTCCACGATGCGTTGCACCATGGGCTTTCCGGCGATGGGAATGAGGGGTTTCGGTACGGTCAGGGTATGCGGCCGAAGCCGGGTGCCGCGTCCTGCCATTGGGATGATGATTTTCATGTATCTGACAATTCTTCCGCCGCCCGGCGGATGGTTTTCTGTGATTTACAAATGCAAATCAAATTTCATACCTCATACCTCTCACCTCTCACCTCTCACCTCTCACTTCATACCTCTCACCTCTCAAACCCCGGTGCTGCCGAACCCCCCCGCTCCCCTTTCGGTGGCGGACAACGCCTCCACCTCTTGCCACTGGATTTGCTCGTACCGGGCGATAACCATCTGAGCAACACGCTCACCGGGTTCTATGGTCTGTGTTTCTTTGGAGAGGTTCACCACGATGATTTTTATTTCGCCGCGGTAGTCGCTGTCGATCGTACCCGGTGTATTCACAAGGGTAAGGCCTTTTTTTATTGCCAACCCGCTTCGCGGGCGAATTTGGGCTTCGTGTCCTGCGGGCAATTCGATGAAAAGTCCTGTAGGGATGAGGGTGCGTTCCAGTGAACCGAGGGTGACGGTTGCTTTGAGGTTGGCCCGTAGGTCCATACCTGCACTACCTTTGGTCTCATAAAGTGGAGTGGGGTGCGTAGATTTATTGATTATATTTACCTGCATGAAATCGGAATTAGTGTTTGCCAGAGTGGGTAATAAAAATAACCCAATGCTAATTGAGAGAAGTTAATTGGTCCTTTCCCGCAAAGGTAGAGTTGCAAACTTAAAATCGGGAACCCGGAGGATGACTATTCCGGCTGCCGTAAAGAAATGCATGGAAACTACTGGGGCCAGCTCATTCCACCTCGGTAATTTTCAGCATGTTGGTGCGTTTGCGGGCGTGCAGCGGCATGGATGCTATGTTGACTACAAAGTCGCCCGTTTTGAGACGACCTGCCTTTTTTAAAATCTCCACCACATCGTCGACGGTATCATCGGTGGTGGTAAAGCGGTCGTAATAATGGCCCTCCACGCCCCAAACGAGGTTCAGGGTAGCAAGCATGTACATCCGATCGGAAAAGATATGAATCTTGCGTTTGGGCCGCTGGCTTGAAACCTTGAAGGCCGTGTAACCCGATACGGTCATACCGATAATGGCTTTGGCCTTAATTTCTTTGGCCACAGCCACAGCGCTAAAGCAAATGACATCGCTGTTGTAGGTGCTAGCATGTGGCGTTGGCTTGGGTATTCGCACTTTGTAGGTGTCGTCTTTTTCCACAATTTCGATGATGCGGTTCATCGTTTCAACAACTTTTACAGGGAAATTTCCCGTGGCGGTTTCACCGCTCAGCATAACGGCATCGGTCCCGTCCAGCACAGCATTGGCTACATCGGTCACTTCCGGGCGCGATGGAGTAGGATTATCAATCATAGACTCCATCATCTGCGTGGCCACGATGACAGGTTTTGCCCATTGCAGGCATTTTCGGATGATGTTTTTTTGGATGAGCGGCAGTTGTTCGATGGGCATTTCAATGCCGAGGTCGCCCCGGGCTATCATTATGCCGTTGGAATATTGGATGATTTTGTCGATGCGCTGAACGGCCTCCGGTTTTTCTATTTTGGCAATGATTTTTGCGGGGTGCCCTTTTGCATTTAACTTATTCTGGAGGAGCTTCAGGTCTTTGGGCGACCGCACAAATGAAAGCGCAATCCAGTTAATGGGCTGCGTCAGCATGAAATCCAGATCTATCAAGTCCTTTTCGGTGAGTGCGGGAAGAGATACTTTTGTGTCCGGCAGATTTACTCCCTTTCTCGACTTTAGCCCGCCTCCGTGAAGTACCTTCAGGCGGACAAGGTCTTTTTTATTTGTTTCGACTACCTGCAGACGGATTTTCCCGTCGTCCACCAACACTACTTCTCCTTCGTGCACATCCTGAGCTAATTGTTTGTAGCTCATATAGATGTGTTCTTTGGTGCCCTCGCATTCCTCGTTTACAAATGTGATGATATCGTCTTTTTCGAGCATCAACGGCTCTTCTTTAATGACGCCTACTCTGAGTTTAGGCCCTTGCAAATCGGCCAGGATGCCGGCGTGGGTGTTGCATGCCTCGTTGATGGCAGTGATGTGCTGAATGACCTCCTGGTGGTCCTGATGCGTGCCGTGGGAAAAATTTAACCGGAATATGTCAACGCCGGAGTTCACCAATTGGAGCAGGCATTCATAACTCCTACTGGCGGGGCCGACGGTCGCCACGATTTTAGTATTGTTGCGGGAAGTGATTTTCATAAAGTGTTTAAAATGTATCTAAAAACAAGGGTTCCGAACGGTACAAAGCCTACCGGGAATTGCGACATGCATCCTCTCGCTTCTGCTTTTTAATTGGTTAGGAAAACGGTTGCAACGGAAGGGGAGGGCTTTTCCCGTGCCGGTCGATTTATAGCATGGTCAAGTAATTTTATCCCTGCTTTCACCGCAAAGGTACCGTTCTGGTGGTTATGATTTTAGCTTTGTGTAAAATTTACAAACTTGGAGCAGGCCCAAATGTGATGCATTCAAAAATTATGGGGAACCAGTAATTCCAAGAATTTTATACGTCATCTGCATGAGCCTTGTCCGTGGGTAAAATATGCGCCAAAATCTTTTTCAATCGGCGGAGTTTGACTTTCTTTGCAAAAATTTTTCAGAACCTTAAAAGTGTTTTTGTTATGTCTAACATTGCAGAACGTGTAACTAAAATCATCGTGGAAAAATTGGGCGTTGAAGAATCGGAAGTTACTCCCGAGGCTTCATTTACCAACGATCTGGGTGCAGATTCTTTGGACACCGTGGAACTTATCATGGAGTTGGAAAAAGAATTTGACATCTCTATCCCCGATGAGCAGGCAGAAAAAATTCAAACCGTCGGACAGGCGATTGAATACCTCCAGGCTCAGGGCTAATCAGCTCTTTGTTTTTGGGGATTACTTTACAAAGTCAAAAACCGGCCGGCGCTTATGCTCCGGTTTTTGGCTTTTCCCCACGTTTAATCATTCGGGCGGCATTCTTGATTTTGTCAGGCATATCTTTCCTAATATCAAGTATGTGGTTTCACTACTTTTGGTGTAATTCCAGCTGCCTGTTTCAAATATAGTTATGAGAAGGGTTGTCGTTACCGGCCTTGGTGCTTTAACACCCATTGGCAATAATATAAAAGGATACAACGAAGGTTTGCAAAATGGCACCAGTGGTGCCAATATCATCACTCACTTCGACGCCTCTAAGTTCAAAACGCGGTTTGCCTGCGAAATCAAGAATTTCACACCCGGGGACTTCATCGAAAGGAGGGAAGTGCGCCGGCTCGACAAATTTGCCGTTTACGCTATTATCACTGCTGATGAGGCTATTGCTGACGCCGGCCTTGACCCGGAAAAAGTGGACTGCGACCGTGTTGGTGTAATCATTTCATCCGGCATCGGAGGTATGGAGACCCTGGAAGCCGAGGC
>CAZPHZ010000271.1:0-4430 GCA_964586035.1 uncultured Saprospiraceae bacterium | reverse complement strand
GCAATACCGGAAGATATTGCGCAATGTCCGTTTGTCCACCGGTACTTGGCAAGGCCTTGATCTGACTCGCAGTAACGGTCACCTTTGACACCTGCACATCCGATTTGGCTTTTTCTTTTCTCGCCGAAACATCAATAGTGCTGAGTTGGATGCTATTGGCGGCCATGTAGATGTTCTCGTTCACGATGCCACCATTGGCCAAATTTACATTTACTGCGGCGCTATCGTACCCAATATACGTTGCCACTACATTGTACCGGCCCGCAGGTACATTGCCGATGCTGAAAAATCCGTCCTCATTGGTATTGGTGCCGATGGTGGTACCCTGAAGTATGACTGTGCCAAAAATAATGGGTTCACCAGTTTCCTTATCATAAACGGTACCGCGAATGGTGCCGCCTTTTTGGGCAAAAGAACTGACGGCACAGAGTAGAAATACGGAGAATACGATTAAATTTTTCATACAACCTTTTGCAAAGCAATCGTTCGGAGAGCGTTGGAAATGAACCTTCTGAATTTCGGGCCCTAAATGACACCTTCAAATGACTGCGCTGGTTAATCAGGCCGCAAATATAAAAGTATCGCACTTATGGAAAGGGTTGGAATTTGTCATTTTCCCAACAAAGGACCCTCCAAAGAGGATTCTGCAATCCAGCTTGCGATACCTTTTTGATTTACGGAAATCTGGCGCGTATATTCTGTCTCTCATCGCCGGCCATGAAGTGGCGAATATCACTTGTGGCCATATCAGAAAGTAACCACTTGAGCTTAATGCTTGTGCCCACCTTCACCATGTACATGGCCATGCTCCAATTCCTCAGAGGTAGCCGGGCGCAGAGTTTCTACTTTCCCGGTAAAATATAAGTCTTGGCCAGCCATGGGGTGGTTAAAATCAACCTCCACCCCATCTTTCTTCACCTCTTTCACGAGGCCATTCATGCGGTTTCCATTCTGGTCAGACATGGGGATGGTTTTGCCGGGTACGAGGAATTCTTCGGCAAGTTTGCCGTCCACCATGAACGTTTCCATGGGCAATTTGACAACGGCTTCGGGATTAACCTCACCATAGGCATTTTTGCTTTCGATGCCGAAGGCGAAATCATCACCTGCTTTTTTGCCTTCGAGGTTTTTCTCAAAATCCGGAATCATCTGTCCTGAACCAAAAAGAAAGGTAAGCGGTTCGGAGCCAAAAGTTTCTTCCACTAATTCGCCATTGCTGTCGCCAATTTGCAGACGGTAGTGCAATGAAACTACTTTGTTCGCTTCAATAGTCATTATTCAATTTTTTCTAAAGATAAAAGCTGCGTATTGATTGGAAAAAATTAGAATCGCCTGAGCTCATGCCCTGACAACTAAACACCGGAAAAGGAATTCCGGCAGGCTTTTTTACAACAAATCACACCTTATTAATATGCCTGGGAAAACTCTTGAAAAACAGAAAAGTTGTGGATTTTTCCTCAGGCGCCGCAAAAATCCTTAATTCCGCGGACTAATCTATCCAAATCACTCAAAGATGTGTAAACATTCGGCGTGATGCGCACGCCGTGAATGTTCTCCCAGTTGATGGCCACGGTGTGAACTTTATAATTTTTGAACAAGAAATTGGCCACCTCTGCCGGCTCTTTCCCTTTCACCTGCAGCAAGGCTATGGCACAGCCGTACTCCGGCTTGAGTGAAGTGCCAATACTTACGCCGGGCAACTTCAGCGCCCGCTCCGTCCAATAGCTCTTCAGATAATGCAGCCGCTTTTGTTTGCGTTCTGCGCCTATCATTTCATGGAAATTGGCAGCCTGCCCGATGGCCTGTTCGATGGCAAAGGAGCGGGTGCCGAGGTTTTCGAATTTGCGAATGTTGTCGTCTTCGGGATTGCCTGCGGCAAGCAGCGGATAAAGATTCTTGATTTTCTCCTTTTTTACATAAAGCAGGCCGCTGCCAAATGGCGCGCACAGCCATTTGTGGAGGCTGGTACCGAAGTAGTCGCAACCCAGGTCGGGAATTTTGTAATTGAGATGGGCAAAGCTGTGTGCGGCATCGACCACCACTTCGATGCCGCGCTTATGCGCCTCATCAGCGATTTTACGAGCCGGCATCACCTGCCCCATCCAGTTGATGATATGGGTGATGTGCACCACTTTAGTCTTTGGCGTGAAAGCATTCATGAACTGCTGCACGATAAAATCGTCGTCCTCAATGGGAAGGTCGAAGTTCAGCCATTTCAGCACAATGCCCTCGCGATGCGCCCGCTGCTCGTAGGCGTGAATCATGTTCGGGTAGTCCTGTTTGGTGAGTACCACCTCGTCTCCGGCTTTCAGCCGCAAGCCGAAAATGATGGTCTCCAACGCCTCGGAGGAGTTGCGGTCGATGGCGATTTCTTCGGGAGAACAGCCCGCCAGCGCGGCCAGTTTCATGCGCAGCGGCTCCCGGCCCTGGTCGAGGATGCGCCACATGTAGTAACTCGGAGCCTCGTTGCTCAGCCGGTTGTAACGCTCCACGGCCTCCTGCACCACCCGCGGTTGCGGGCTTACACCGCCGTTGTTCAGGTTGACGATGTTGGCGGAGGTGGTGTAGGCCTGTTGCACGTAATACCAAAAATCTTCGTCAGTGGCACAGGCCTCCGGCGACAGGTACGCTTTTTCTTCCAAAGCGAGCAACAGGTTTTTACCGTACAGGGTGTTGTAAAATGGTGAAATAGCGGCGATGCCGGTGGCTCCGGCGAGCCGGCGAATGAAATTTCTGCGGTTCGACATGATAGATAGGATTTAGTAATGCCCGCCAAACATACCAATTCTTATCGTAAAAAACGGAAACCGCCTGAAATTGGGGATTCCGGCCTCTTTTCAGACGATTCTAAAACTTAACAAATTTCTCCGACACCCGCACCACCCCCTCCTCCACATACTGCAAAAAATACACCCCCGCCGCCCAGTCCCGAACCGGCACGGTGTACGTGGCACCGATTTGATTGCTTTGAAATGTCTTCATTAGCTTGCCTTCGGCGTTGAGGATGTGGAACACACCCCCACTGCCAATGGGGTGCTGGCCTTTCAATTGAAAATTTAGAATATCGAAAGTGGGACTGGGGTAAACCAATATCTCATTTTTAGAAATGGAATTATCATCAACACCTGTTTCCAGCCCTGAAAGGTACCGGGCCACGACAAAATCAGAACCAGATTGTGTCTCTTTATATCCCACCGTAAGTACTTTACCATCCTGTTGCAAAGCTATATCATACAGCCTGTTTGGTTCTGAATCCAAATCGGTGATAACGATTCCTCCGTCACCAAACGTGTCATCCAAAATACCTTCAGGAGTTAACCTGACCATTAAAAAATCATCAGTGCTGCCGTCTTCTGGCCCGGCATATCCGGCAATGAGCAGTTTGCCATCCGGTTGCAACACACAGGAAGTTCCTACAAGGCGCTTGTTTTCTTTGTGAACAAAGGCTGTCCCGTTTTCACCAAAACTTGAGTCCAGTATGCCATTGGTATATCTTGTTATGGCAAGACTATCGCCTCCATATCCGATAGCGAGGATTTTCCCGTTCGGCAGCAATTCCATTGACAGGATGCCATCTGGTCCATCAGTAAGAGGGGTGACTGCTATGCCATCTGAGCCAAACCCACCGTCCAAAGTCCCATCACTATTGAACCGGGCTATTGCAAAATCGGAAGCAAAATCGGGAGAGATAGATGAGCCCGTTCTACCACCAACTACAATTTTCCCATTCGGCTGGAGAACCATCGAGCTACCGGTATTTATAGGAGCACCGTAAGAAATCTTCGATAGTCCATCTGTGCCGAATGTAGTATCTCGTTGCCCATTTGTATCATATCGGGCTACTATCGCCCAATTATTACTCTGGGTGCCAGCAATGACAATTTTCCCATCCGGTTGCACGGCAATTGAATTTGCCTTGGCATTATCTCCTGCCCAGGTATATCCATACACACCAAAAGTGGCATCATGTGAGCCATCGGTATTCATGCGAAATATGATGTAACGGATTTGAGGCAAATAATTTGGAGGAGGGCTTATGTTCATTGTGCCGGCTGCAACAATCTTCCCGTCCGGTTGCAAGGTGATGTCATATATGGCAGAACTATTTACATAAGCACCATTGAAAATGATTGCTCCATCAGAACTGAAAAACCCTCCCGGTTCCATCAAGCTATCAACTGTGCCATCAGGATTGAATCGCGCTATAACCGCTTTGTCACCTGATGTACCCGCAGTAAGAATTTTACCATCGGCCTGAACTAATACTGCCAGTCCTTTGTGCTTATGAACGAATTGCTGGCCGAATCCTGTGCTGACGATTCCGTCCACGCCGAATTCAACATCCAGCGCACCTGGTTGAGCAGTGGCGGTAAATGCCAGAGTATAGCCGAGAAGCAGGGACAAAATTATTTTTGGTTTCATTTTCTTAT
>CAZPHZ010000270.1:0-4440 GCA_964586035.1 uncultured Saprospiraceae bacterium | reverse complement strand
GACTAAGGAGCGTTGACGTAGCGGCTTAGAATAAGCAGATATCCACTTAAGAAGCCCACGGATACTGTTCGAACAAACCGAACCACCTCAGACTACAACGATGATTGAAAGGGAATAACAATGAAATGTGCGGCTAAGATTTCAGGAGCGCTTGGCGATTGGGATCATATCGAGAGTTTTCCAAAACAGTTTCATACTTCCTTGGATTTGTGGCGCGCCGCGCCGAGTAAAAAAACCGGCAAGAAAATCCTCGAGTTCTTAGAGCCGTTCCTCAAAGCTAATTTTTGTCCAGAAAACTTCGATAATCCGGAAGAAATCCTTGAGCGCCCCAACGAAACGGATGCTTTGGAAGTAATGTTATCTGGATTCGAGTACGATGATGAAATCCTCCCGGCAATTAACGCGACCGCCATTTTTGACATTAAATTCAAAAAAGGCGTTGGTGACAAAGAAATCGAAAGCTGGTGCGAAGAAAATGACGAAGATTTCGCATTTGCAGTCAATTTTTTCTGGGAAATTGGTGACGAGAACATCTATTTGGACACCCATGGCGGGATAGAGTTCTGGACCGCCGAAAATTAAAGCAAGTATCGGAATTACTTTACTTTTTTCGGTAAGGCGACAAAAATATCTATTTTTTGAAAGGAGAGTCCAATGCAAAAGAAATGGTCTTCTGGCGTACCGGTCAATGAAACCCACTGGGCGCGGTTTCGTGATATTTATCAGTTAAGCTCTGGAAATGAAGAACAGTTATGGAAAGGCGCTAACCCGAAAAAATGGGCTGGTAGGATGGTAGCCGAAAACTCAATTCTCGCAACAGAATTGAGAAAAACCGGAAGCCTTCCTGACATTGATATTACGCGGGAAAACCTCATCCAAATGGTGCAGAAATATCGAGCGGAAATCAATAGTGAAGGATCTCTGTCTGGCTTGGCAATCTGTGTTCTGGCTTGGGGCCAAATGAGGGTCTCGAATGCACGTACGGCCTTTTCTACTTGGGGAGAGTGGCGCGGTATATGCGGGTTACTGCTTAACGGCGAAATAAGCGATTTAGAGGCATACAAAAAATTTCTTGATCTTCGCAAAAGTCAAAAGCTTAGGGGAATGGGTCCTGCATATTTCACGAAGCTCATATTTTTTCTGGGCAGCGGAAACGGTTTTATAATGGATCAGTGGACGGCTCGATCCGTAAACTTGTTATTTGATGGCGGCCCTCTAAAATTTACGCGTTCTGGGTATTTGAGCCCGAACAATTCAGATATTGAGTACAAATGGTTTTGTGATCGCTTGAAAGACATCGCACAACATCTGGAAACCACAGGAGAGCAAATAGAAAAACTTTTGTTTTCGCATAGCCCACATAAGAAACCTCGTGGCATGGATGTGGACGAATTTCGCCGATTTTGTGCTTGGCGAAAATATGTAGAAATGCACTCATAAAAAATCTTATGAATGCCAGCCTGAAAATCCGAACAGCCTAGACGGCAGAATGTCCTCTCGGAACTTGTCAAGATCACCGCGAAGAGTGCGAAGCAGTGTAGGTTGATGCTGGAGAAAAAAACAAACTGGAGAGTAGATGTGATCTCGGCGGAGCAATTTATTCTTCTGGTTGTTTCTGGCGTCCAGCCGCAGCTCGAGTGAAATCATGTACGGCGTTTCGATCATACTAATCATTTTCGGGTTTTTAGCGTGGCTGGTGGCGTGGATAAATTGTTTGTCAGCCAAGAAGCGTGTAATGTTATTGGCCGTATCTCTGGCTCCAGTCGGGAGTATTCCGACGAATATTCTAGATTTTCTTGGCATTATTTTCTGGATCATTGCGGTTAATGTGTTTCATGTGTTCGACGATCGGGATCAAAAAAATTCCCCGACATTTCAATGCGAAGAGCTTGAACGCATTGAGGCTGAAAACGCACAAATCAAAGCCACTCACGAATTAAGACGAATTAATTTATTCGCATTTATCGGCTTTTGGGCTGGCCTTTTATCAATTTGGATCATTAGCGGGCACAATTCGATCTATTGTGTGGACTGCTCTTCAGTAATGGGGTCGAAGTCGAATTTATTTCGTCCGGCAACATTATCCGTTTCACAAACTTTTTTTTCTATTATTTCGATTTTCGTGATTGCTGCCAAGGTCAGTTTTTCGCGATGGGTACACGATTTTTGCTATCAAATCAGGGATCATGTACGAAAATTGTTTACGCACCAAAACAAAGGGGATTTGACGCTAAAAAAAGTATTATGGCAGGCGATTTTGCGGGCGAAAACCAGTGGCCATTTGGTCGTAACATTTGAACATTTTTTCCTTGAGTATGCTGAAACTGATGAATTTTGGAGTGATTTAGACAGCGCCCTGATCTGCAGTGAAATCAGCCGCAAATCATGCGGCACCATCCTTCAAGATACCCTCAATCAATTTGTGACAGAGTTGCAGAACCAAAATGGATCCAAACTCGAGAAAATCCCAAGCGTCCAAAGTGACAATCAATTTCCTGTAGCTGTGGATTTGTGGCAATTCCTCGAAGAAGTAGAGGCTGCCAACCTGAAGAATATCCCCCAACATCGGACAGTTTTTGATGTTTTTAGGACGCAGCATATTTTTTTATCGGCGGTAGAATCCAATTTCGGAAAGGCATTATTTGAAAATTGCAATATTCCAGTCCGTCGTAAGTTGAACACGCTATGTGAACTGCTGAATCTCCCTAACTTGGCACCCGATATGGTAAAATATTTGGATATTGCCCGAAAAAATGGGATCAAAGATAATAGGCTGACCATCTCGTTGGACGAACTGTTGATTACAATTTTGGCGAAACGGGGCAGTAATGAAGCTATTCGCCAATTTGTGCGGAAAAATATCGAGGATCCAGATCCATTTTTTCCGGTTTCCGTCAATTCGGACATAGATGTTAACCTTTCAACAAGGGTTGTTTACGCAATTATTGAAGCTGGGAGAATACTCACGTTTAAAAAAGCAAATAAAATCAAGGCCGAGCATTTTCTCCGTGCTGTTGGCCCAGAATACTGGCTGCGGTTGGTCTCGCGATTTTATCGTAACAGTTGATTGTCAATCCCGGAGAAAAAAGGGGCCAGTCTGTGCGGTTGCGTGCAGCCCCCTAGATGTCAGTCGGCATTCAAAACTGACTCCCTATTGTAAACGATACGAGCACCCCGTCCATTTCCAGCCTTTTACCCGGTCCGCGATGCAGATCTGATTTACCGAGATAGGTAACTCGGCGGAGCGCAACAAATGGAGCAACATTTGTTAGGGGAACCCGATGCGGGCGCGCATAAGCTGGAAGTTCTAGAGGGCTCCGCGGGGAGGTGCCCAGAATCAATTTCCACCACTTTCGAGACACTACCGTCGCTGACGCCACTGACGAATGAAAAACTCTCCGGCGACTCCATAGTCGGTACAGGTGACTTCGCTGCCCAAAGGCCCTTCAATGTTGGCGCTGGGGACGACGAAAAGTTCTGGAACAATTGTCACCGTTGTTCCAGCAACCATAGTTAGCCATAGGTCTTCAAATGTCTTGAAACACTTTGGGCATAGCATACTTACTTTGGGGTCGGGCCTTGTTGGAAACTTCCTACCATCCCTATCAATAACTGCCGTTTTTCCTTCATCTCTAACAGTGGGGTGCGTTTGCATGAATATAGAGGCCCAGCCACCAACGTCATCTCCAGTACAATATAACCCAATCGATTGAATCTCAGGGTGCGCGTAATTAGTAGCGCCAAGGATCAAGCCACCTGCTCCGAGGGGCTGGACCATTGGCATCGGAAGCTGTGGGTTTATAGCCCGATTGAATGGAGCTTTGTCTGCTTCCCAGCGGTAGCCTTTAAACTTATTGAAAATTTCTTGGCTATTGGGGCATCGCTGTAGCACTCTGGCGCTATCGTCTTTGGAAACCTGAAGCTGATCACTGTTAAGTTTGAGATGGAAATTACTGCTGTTAGGTTGGCCGTCTGCGCTGCATTTGCCTGTAAGTTGCCACATCGAATCAAGTTTCGAGAAATCCCCTGGATTGGTGATTTCGCAAACACGCAAGCCGAGGCTGTATCGGCCGCCAACGACGGTAGTGGCCATATCAGACACCAACGAGTTGAGTTCGCATACCTTGCTCCCTAGATCAGAATCAGGGTCGAAATAGACCCCTTCCAGATCATTTAGACTGCCGTTTACACTCAGATGATCATTCGCGGAGCTTTTAGATGTGAAAGCAACGGCACTTATTACAGTAATGCAAACGACCAAAGCGTATGTCGTTGATCGATTGACAAGACCTGATCCCAATTCACGCATGAGGTAACCTTATTCCAAAAAACTAATCAAAAAAAGTCGATGGAGGGTATCCGATTTACAATCAAATTGAATAGCCCCTAGTTTCCTAGACGCCTTCTTGGTTCACGTTTTGCCGTCTTTCGAAGTCAACG
>CAZPHZ010000269.1:0-4444 GCA_964586035.1 uncultured Saprospiraceae bacterium | reverse complement strand
CAATGCTGACATGCGTGAGATGATGGTAAAGTGACAACCGTTTGACATGTAACCCGAGTTCGCCCAATGAGGCGGCAGCGGAAGCGCCGGCAAAGCCGGTGCCAACAACAATGACCTCTAACCGCCTTTTGTTATCAGGAGAAACGATAGGCATAGTGCTTTTGTACTGTTCCCATTTTTCGGCCATTGGGCCCGCAGGTACTTTATTATCCAGTTTCATACTGCTTATTTATTTTAAAACCATTCCCTTTCGGGGTATGGCCTGCTATGCATTTTTAAGATAAAAAATTACGGGAATGATGGCAAACAGCGCCGGTACGATGATGGCGTATGCCTTGCCCAAAAACCGGATGACCGGCGACCACTTTTGGTGGTTTAGCCCCAGGGTTTGAAAAGCCGACTGGAAGCCATGCCACAGGTGGAAGCCAATAATGAGCATGCACACCACGTAAAACACCACAAAGCTGATGTCCGAAAATGCTGCTTTCACTGGGTCGTAAAGGTTTTTGACTTGTTCTCCATCTATCATGGCATATGGTACCCTATCCATGTGCATCTGAAACCAAAACTGGTACATGTGGATGAGCAGAAACACGAATACAATGATGCCCAGCCAAGCCATGTTTTTCGCAAAACCTGCATTGGTATTCACCGCACGAACTTTGGTCATAGCGTATGCCTGATTTCCCCTGGCCGCTCTGTTTTTACGCCAAAGGCGCACCCCCAAAATAGCGTGCAGCAAAATAAAAGTGTAAAGGGAATACGAAATGACCTTGATAAGAGGATTGGAAGTCATAAACCTGGCATACAGGTTAAACGCTTCACCCCCGTCGTCGTGCAATAACTGGAGATTGCCCAATAGGTGGACAATTAAGAACATAATCAAAAAGAGCCCAGTAAGGCTCATGATAAGTTTCTTTCCAATAGAAGAGGTAATAAATTTTCCGAACCAGCCCATAACTGTTTGGAGATTTGATGATTGTATGATCGAATTGTACCAGCGAGCAAAATCGCCGGCTCCAATCAAATCATTTTCGGGGCGCAAATGTAATTTTTGAGAACATGAATCGCAAGAATTCTCCCCCAAGAGTGACAAAAGTCTCCTGATTAAGACAAGATGTTACAGGCGCCTTACAAAATACATTGACATCAAACTCACCTCCCCGTCTGCTGAGGTTGACTATCAATCCTCCATATATTTCACCGCTGCGTTGGTGTTGTAGAAAAAGAAAGAATAGAGGTCGGCGTACTCGTCTATGATTTTGGAAGTGGGCTTCCCGGCCCCGTGACCGGCATCCGTTTCGATGCGAATGAGGACGGGGTTGTCGCCGGCATGTGCCTTTTGAAGTGTCGCAGCAAATTTGAACGAGTGCGCGGGTACCACCCGGTCGTCATGGTCGGCGGTGGTTATCATCGTCGAAGGATAGCGGGTTCCAGACTTAAGGTTGTGCAGCGGAGAATAACTTTTTAAATAATTGAACATCTCCACGCTTTCTTCAGAAGAGCCATACTCAGGTACCCAGCCTTTGCCCACGGTGAATTTGTGATAGCGCAACATATCCATAACGCCGACGGCTGGCAATGCCACGGCAAATAATTCTGGCCGCTGTGTCATGCAGGCACCGATGAGCAGACCTCCATTCGAACCACCCTGAATTCCAAGTCTCTCACTCGAGGTATAGCCTTCGGAAATGAGGTATTCCGCTGCCGCAATAAAATCGTCGAAAACGTTCTGCTTCTTCATGAGCATACCGGCCTTGTGCCATTTCTCACCATATTCTCCTCCACCCCGAAGGTTGGGCATCGCAAAGACTCCACCATTTTCCAGCAGCATAATGCGAGAGGCACTGAAAGATGGCGACAGGCTAATGTTGAAGCCACCATAGCCATAAAGCAGACAGGGATTGTTGCCATTCATTGGAAGTCCTTTTTTATGCACGACAAACATAGTGACGGGTGTGCCGTCTTTACTGTGGTAAGTCACCTGCTGCTCCACGTATTCTTCGGGATTGAATTTCAGACTCGTTTTTTGAAAAACAGATGAATTCCCTGTGGCCACATCATATTTGAAAATGGTGGGCGGATAGAGGAACGATGTAAACGAATAAAATAACGTTTTGTGTTCTTCCCGGCCTCCAGGGGCACCAGCTGAACCCACCCCCGGCAGTTGAATTTCCTTTTTTCCCCTTCCATCATAGTCCATCTGGTAAATGCGGTCGGTAGCCTTTTCGAGGTAATTGGCGAACAGCTTGCCACCGCCGGTGGTGCAATTTTGCAACAAATTCTCACTCTCGGGAATAATCTCCTTCCAGTTTCCTTTTTCAGGGTGCTCGATGTCCACTTCGATGAGCCGGTAGTTAGGTGCATCGATGTCAGTGAGGACGAGGAACTTCGAACCGATGTTGTGAACGACCGTGCTCTTGTTTTTATACCCTTCGAAGAGTGTGACGAATTCGCCATCCGTTTGCAAATCCTTGTACATCGTGGCGTAACCATCGGTACCGGGCATTTGCAATAATATAAGGTAGCGGTCGTCTTCGGTGGTGTAACAAAAATGGTAATAATCAGGCTGGGCCTTGTCTTCGAAAATCAGTTTGTCTTCGCTCTGCGGGTCACCCAATTTGTGATAATACACCGAATGATTGATGTTGTTTCCCGAGCGTTCCATCCCCTCGGCCGGCTCGGGGTAGCGGCTGTAAAAGAAGCCGTCCTTCCACCATGAGGCCCCGCTGAACTTCACCCAATTCAGCTCATCGGGCAGCTTTTGCATGGTTTCCACATCGTACACCTGAAATTGCTGCCAATCAGAACCTGCATCCTGGCGGCTCATGGTGACGTACTTGTTGTCATTAGAAGTGCCCACGATGTTCATCGTGGTGGTTCCCTCCGCCGACAGCTTGTTTGGATCTATAAATTCTACGGGCTCACCCTCGAGTCCTTTTTGGCGGAAAATGACAGCCTGATTTTGCAATCCGTCATTTTTGGAGAAAAAGAAGAAATCACCGACCTGAAACGGTGCAGAAAATTTCGGATAATTGAACAACTCTTCGTACCGTTTCCGAACCTTGTCCCGAAACGGGATTTTACTCAAATAATCAAAAGTAACCTTGTTTTCAGATTTTACCCAGGCCTCCACGGCGATGGCCGTATCCACTTCCAGCCATCGGTACGGTTCCGGTACTTCGGTGCCGAAATATTCGTCTTTCACATCTTCCATAGCTGTTTCGGGGTAAGCCACGTCAATGGCAGGGTAATTCATGCTTTGTTCTGATTTTACAGCCGGCTGGCAACCGGAAATTGCCAAAGCCGCGATTGCAGAGAATAGTATTTTTTTCCTGCGGGCAAGGTTTTAATATTAGAAAACGTATTTCAAGTTCGTAGCTCGTAGCTCACCTTCCCCCATCCATCGTCAACCGGCTATTTCACTCCGTTCCAAAGATTATCGGCTCTGTTGGTATCCGCCATTCGTTGGGAGGGGTCGATTTCCACGCTGGCGATGTTTTTAAATTTTGCCTTCAGCAAGAATTCATATTTGGGGATTGTCCAGCCCCAATCCTTCAGTACGGTATATTTCAAAGCCGTGTCTTCAGCGGGTTTTGCACCGCGCATCATAACGAGAGGGATGTTCAGCATTTCCTTATCGCCATTTTTATAAGTCACCACTACATCGAGTGGCATGGGCATGTGGCCGGTTTTGTGCAGCACGATGCGTGTCTGGCTTCGGTTGGCCTTTTCCACTGCATCCACACCGTAATCGATGGTTTTAGTGGTGAAGATAAAATACTCCTTGTACCAATCCAATTCCAGCCCGGATTCCCGCTCCATGCTGCGGATAAAATCATTGGGGTTAGGGTGTTTGAACTTCCAGGTGTTGAAATAGCGGCGCATTGCATTTTCAAATACAGGTTTGCCCATGATATACTGCAATTGTGTGAGTACCACATGGCCTTTTGTGTACGCTCCCATGCCACCGGCACCGCTGCTCAGGTAGTGGTCGTGATGCGTGGAAAGCGGTTCCTCTTGCCCGGATTTGGCAAAAGAAATATAACCCTGGTTGTTTCTAATGTGTGGACTAAGAATTGCCTGGCCGGGGATGACATGCTCTGCCCGCAGGTGGTTCAGCACTTCGGCGGTGGCAAATTCCGTGAATCCTTCGTCCATCCACGGGTGCAGGCTTTCGTTGGAGCCGAGCATGCCGTAAAACCAGGCGTGCATTAATTCGTGGGTGAAAGTACCCACCCCTGAGCGGCTTGCCAAAAGCGTTGCCATCGGGTATTCCATGCCACCGTCTCCGCCGTTGAGGAAAGAATAGGATTTGTATGCATATTGCCCGAAATGGGCATTGATGAAGTCGAAAGCCTTGTCCATCACGGCGGGCATGGCTTGCCCGGGGGCACCCGTCTTGATCGTGTCCCCGTGAAAGAAAACTGCGGGGGGGAAGGCG
>CAZPHZ010000268.1:0-4463 GCA_964586035.1 uncultured Saprospiraceae bacterium | reverse complement strand
TGAAATGGGTTTTCCGAATTGTTCCCTTTCTTTTGAATAGGACACCGAGGCCTCATAAGCCCCCATGGCGATGCCCACTGAAAGCGCAGCGATAGAAATGCGGCCGCCATCGAGCACTTTCAGCGCCTGTACAAAGCCTTCGCCCACCTGTCCGATTACCTGGCTTTTATGTACCCGGCAATTGTCGAAAATTAGTTCGGTGGTTTCGGAGGCCCTCATTCCCAACTTGTTTTCTTTTTTGCCAGACGAGAAGCCAGGTGTATCTCTTTCGATGATGAAAGCAGTCATGCCGTGACTGTCGAGCAGTTCGCCCGTACGGGCGAGAATGACGGCAACATTGCCACTTTTGCCGTGAGTGATGAAATTTTTCGAGCCGTTCAGGACGAAATAATCGCCATCTTGCTCTGCCACACACCGCATGCGGCCTGCGTCGGAACCTGTATTGGACTCGGTGAGCCCCCAGGCTCCTATCCATTGGCCAGAGGCCAAAAGAGGAAGGTATTTTTTCTTTTGATATTCATTGGCGAAGGTCAAAATATGATTGGTGCACAGCGAGTTGTGTGCGGCAACGGAGAGCCCGATAGAGCCGCATACTTTGCCGATTTCCTGAACCACGGTTATATATTCCTGATAGCTGAGACCTGCACCGCCATATTGCTCTGGAACTAATATACCCATGAAGCCGAATTCTCCCATTTTATGAAAGAGTTCAACCGGGAAGAACTGCTTCTCATCCCATTCCATCACGTGGGGCCGGATGTGCAATTGCGCAAAATCCTTTGCGCTTTCCTTTATCATTTTCAGGTTATTACTTGTCTCGACGGTCATAATATAAATTTTCAGGTATCTAATAAGTTAGGGTTGTATCTGTTCGGATTTCAAAATCTATAAAGATTTGACATTTTTTGACTGAATGGGAACGGCAAAATAAAGAAGCATTCAGCAATCGCCAGTGCCTTTCTAATCCTCAGAAATTTTCCGAAAAGCAATGAGCGTCTCTTATCAATCATAAATAACTTAAAAGCAGTCCTAAGGTTGCAAACCGGCACTAATTAAACCCCATTGCCTCCCGCATTTTTTCATAAATAGCGGTATTGTCGTAAATGCCGCTAAACAAGCTGGCCCCCGGGCCATAGGCAAAAACCGGGACCATCGTGGCTGTGTGTCCATTCGACGTAAAGGCGTAATCCGGCCGTTTCTTACTGTTTTCCGAAATAATGCCGAGACCTCCCGTTTCGTGATCGGCGGTGACGATGACCAGCGTTTCGCCATCGTGTTTGGCAAATTCAAGAACCTGCCTGACGGCATTATCGAAATCTTTCATTTCTGAAAGCAGCAGATTTCCACGGTTCGCGTGGCAGGCCCAGTCAATTTGAGAGCCTTCAATCATGAGGAAAAATCCTTCCTCGCTGCGCTGACGGAGAAAATTGACACCAGTTTTTGCGGCATATGGAAGGTAGGTTCTCATTTGACTGGCCGGAAGAGGCTGATTGTCGGCAGTAAAAAAGACGAAGTTCTTTTTTGGTGAAGGGGTTATTTTCTCCAAATCATTTTTCGTATAATCATATACCTCATAATTTCTACTTTCCAGGTCGAGTATTAAATTCAGATTATCCTTTTTCCGCCGGGTGAAATATTGCATTCCCCCTCCAATCAATAGATCCACCTCCGTAGCCAAAAAATTCTCGGCAATTTCTTCGTATTGATTTCTCGATGAACAATGCGCAATAAACGCGGCGGGGGTGGCATGCACAATAGAGGAGGTCACTATGAGGCCCGTGGACTTTCCCATATCTTCGGCCTCTTCCAAAATGCTTTTGCAGGGTATCCCGGTAGAGTCGAGTCCGATGGCATTATTGAAGGTTTTCTTTCCACAGGCCATAGCCGTAGCTCCGGCTGCGGAATCTGTGACCAAATTGTCGGAGGAGTATGTTTTTTGCAAGCCAATAACGGGAAACTCATCGAATCCCGACCATTGTTTTTTGTTAGTATAAAATGTAGAAATCTGTGCCAACCCCATGCCGTCCCCGATCAGTAGAACCACGTTTTTGGCAGTGCCTCCGGGGGAGACAGAAACCCCGTCAGGTGCTTTTCGGCTTATAGAGCTGCTTGTAGTGGCAGCAATGATCAAGAGGAGAACTATCGAGGTCAGGTATTTCACATTTTGTGTTTTAGTCCGTCTCGTTACTATTTACACGACAACTTTTTCATCAGATAGAGGTTCTATTGTCTGCTGCAAAAGAAAATGTAATTCGCCCTTTATGACAGAAAACAACAGAAAATTTTTCTAATCGGGGGTAAAAGATTTTTTTAAGCCTATGAGTTGCTTTTGCTTGCGAATATATTTATCTTAGCAGATAATTTAGAAATCATCTCAGAGATAAAAATAATACAGCATTATTAATGCTTTTAAAGATTTGGTTTTTTGGGGTTAAATAAGCTGGCTTCCCTTATGGGAAGTCGGCTTTTTTTCTGGCCGCAATGAAAGAACGGCCTCCAATTTCCCTACTATTTCTGCCGTCGCTCCTTTATTTATTTCTAAATATTCCGCCGTAACTTCTGCCCTTTTTTTGTAATTCCCTTCCTCCGCCAAATAGCGCATCGTCTCAGCCAAATCACTACACTTTTCAACAACAAATGCACCTCCGAGGCTGACGAAAGTAATGGCTTCAGGGAAACGGTTATAGTTCTTACCAAAAATCAACGGGATGCCGAATGCCGCCGGTTCAAGTGTATTGTGGATGCCCGTCTTTTGGCAACCTCCGCCCACATAAGCTACCCTCGCAAACCGGTATATATGGGAGAGGATTCCTATGCAGTCAATCAAAAGAACTCGTGCATCTCTAAAAGGTTTTAACTGATTGCCGTCATTGCTGTACCTGACGGTTCCCGACCCAAACCGGCTTTCTAAACTCATAAGCTTTGATTCGCTCACTTCGTGCGGGGCGATGATTATTTTCCAACCTTCAAATGCGCCGGTTTCGATGGCCCCGGCTATGAGTTTTTCGTCTGTTGGCCAGGTGCTTCCGCAAACCAGGGTGGGAGAGGCACCACAAAATTCATGTATTAGGGGCAGGGCCGGTTTCTCATGTGCCATATCCAAAACCCGGTCGATTCGCGTATCTCCTGCCACCAGGACCGGTACCTGCGTAACCGGTGAGAGCAGATTTTTAGAAAACTCATTTTGCACAAAAATGCCGGTGAAGCAATCGAGCATGTTTCGATGCAACCCGCCGTACCATTTGAAAAATGGTTGCCCTGGTCTGAAATTCGCGGCGATGAGCAATGACGGTATTCCGTTTTCCCGAAGTTGGGAAAGATAGAAATACCAAAATTCGTATTTCACAAATATGGCAGCCGAAGGCTGTACCAGTTTCAAGAACCTGCGGGCATTCCGAGGGCTATCTTCCGGTAGGTAGAAAACCTTGTCAGCGAGGGGAAAGTCTTTGCGGATTTCGTAACCGGAAGGAGAGAAAAATGTCAGCAATATTTTCAGCCGGGGATGAGATTTTTTGATGGCTTCGAGAACTGACCGGCCTTGTTCAAACTCGCCGAGAGAGGCGCAGTGCATCCAGATGACGGGTTTTTGGTCCAAATTCCAGCCGGCAAGTCCGGCTTCCATTTTGGCAAAAATTCTTCGCCTGCCTGCCGTCCATTGCTTCGCTTTTGGGAAAACGATTGAAGCGACTCTTATGGCCGAAAAATACAACCAGGTAATGAGGCGGTAAAGTAGCACCATGGGCGCGAAGATAGGCACGGGCAGCGAAAAGGTGGCAGCCGTGCTCAATACTGAATAGCGTCGGGGTTTTCGCCTATGTAAAAAGGAAGGCTCCACCCGAAGCGTATTCCCCAAAGCCGGTCGTGCCGGGTGCCTTGATCCTGGGACCTGGTATCGAAATTAAAACTGCGCCGGCTCGCGGTGATAGCCTGGGTAAATTCGAACCCAGCGAAGAAATTGATCAACCTGCTTTTAGATAGAATGTGGTATCCGATGAATTCGGTAAAGGCAATGCCGTTGGTCAACCGGTCGTATCCTTTTTTATAGGCAGTGGTGAGCTGCGACACAAAAACAGTAGGGTCTTCTTGTATTCTGATTTTATGCTGAAAAAAACCGATGCCACCTGTCACCCTCACTCCGGACCGTGAATTTTTACCGAGTCTGAAAATTTTACCGGCGTGGCCACCAAAGTAAAGGCCCCTTTCCCGCAGTTGAACATTTGCGATGCCGGACTCGTCGCCGAATATGAGTCCCTCATCGTTGCGCAGCGTCTCCATAACGTCTTCTTCCACATTGTTGCCGAAAAGAAGATTGGCTTGAAATCCGAGGAGCAAGTTTTTTTTTGACATTAGGTCGATGCCGGTTCCCACAGAAGAATTGCCTCCAAACCGGGCGTCCATATCTCCGCCGGGAACATGAAATCCGTATTGAAAATTGAGGAGGAGCACCTCTCCCTCGTTACTCC
>CAZPHZ010000267.1:0-4505 GCA_964586035.1 uncultured Saprospiraceae bacterium | reverse complement strand
CTTTTTCGTCGATGTCTTCTTGTTCAGCACCGACAACGTTGGGAATGCGCAGGATGGCTTGCATCAGGCCCTCCTTTGAGGATCCCAGTTCATCGGCGATGGCAGAAAGCTCCCGGTAATAACGTTTGAACAATGGGGCATTGAGGCCATATCCATCTTCTCCGGTATGGGAGGTCACCTCAATGGCCATCTCAATTTTCCCCCTTTGCAATCTTTTTGAGAGAAGACTGCGCAAATCGTGCTCTTTTTCTCTAAAATTGGAAGGAACTCTTAATCGTACGTCAGTATATTTGCTATTCAGGGAGCGAAGTTCTACATTGATGGCCTTAGAGCCAAAGGCATGTGTGGCCCTGCCATAGCCAGTCATGGATAATAACATATGTTGAAGAATTTTAACTGCATGTTTGCCCGTCGTTACTCAAGCGCATCGTGGAAGGTTCATGCATGCGGCAAAGATAGCCAACGAAATAATAAATAGTTAGATTTATAAACTTTAGTAGCAGAGAGCGGGTAGCATCATATAATTGATGCGTAACAGGACGTGTAAATCATTGATAATTAGTGAAAATTGTAAAAATAAATTTCGGGGAATGGAAAAAAATACGAAATTTGCCCCTCGTTTTGCTTGATCCGGATTTATTTTTGTAACTCATTCTAAACCAATTAAATAAGATGAGAAAAGCTGACTTGGTAACGACAATTTCCGAAAAGACAGGCGTACCGAAAGTGGACGTACTGGTAAGTCTCGAAGAGTTTTTCAAATCCGTCAAAGGTTCTTTAGCCAATGGGGAAAATGTTTATATCCGGGGGTTTGGAAGTTTCATTATTAAAAAAAGGAAGAAAAAGGTAGGGCGCCACATTAAGATGAATGTGTCGATTGAAATACCCGAGCATTACATCCCGGCCTTCAAGCCAGCTAAGATTTTTACGGAACAAGTAAAAGAAAATGTAAATCATTTGCCCAACGAAGATAAAGCGTAGGGAAGTTTTGCAGTTCGTACGTAATACTTGCCGCTGTCAAGTTTTTTCCTTCTTTGAAATTGAATAGTATATTCAGTGACTATGACGAAGATGCAGTGGGGCGCAATATTAGGGGCAGCCAGCTTATTTCTGGTGCTTTTTTTTGGATTCAACACCAAGCCCGGTGCGCAAAAAGCTGTAGAAAAGAGGAGGGCACTGGCTGCCACGAGCACTGATATCAATGCGTTACTGAATGAGGCAAAAGGGAGTATGGGCATTGAGATGTCAGCAAAAGTGCTGACCTTGGAATCCAGATTGGAAAATGCAAAATCCGATTCTGATAAGATTGAAATTTATAAAGAACTATCCAGTAAGTGGTTCGAGGGTAATAAACCTGCTATTGCCGGTTTCTATGCTGAAAAACTCGCCGAAATGGCTATGACCGAAGATGCATGGTCTATCGCAGGGACCACATACTCCATCTGTGTGCAGCGTGAAAAGGAAGAAAAAGTAAGGAGCTATTGCCGGCAGCGTGCCATTCAGGCCCTTGAAAATGCAACATCTCTTAACCCTTCCAATCTTCAGCACAAAGTCAACATGGCTTTGGTTTATGCCGAAATGCCACTCAAAGAAAATCCCATGAAGGGGATATTGATGCTGGTGGAGATGAACAAACAATACCCGGAGAATGTCCTGGTGTTAACTCAATTGGGAAGATTGGCATTGAAAACCTCCCAATATGGAAAGGCAGTAGAGCGACTGCAACAAGCCATTGGCATTGACCCTGACAACCGGGGAGCAAATTGTTTGTTGGTAGAGGCCTATTCTGGAATCGGCGATATTCACAATGCGGAATCTGCCCGAAAAAAATGTGAAGAACTTTCAGAGAAGTAGTTCATCAGTTCATCTCTCGATAGAGATTTATTGCTGGTGACCGGCTCGATAATATAATTATTTTTATAACTTATTAAAGATATACTGTTATGCCTTGTGGTAAAAAGCGTAAGCGTCATAAAATCGCTACACATAAACGTAAAAAGAGACTGCGTAAAAACCGTCATAAGAAAAAGACCCGCTAGTATAGTGTAGTGAGGCGTTGGCAATGCCGGGAATACCGGTGTTGCCAGCTGCCCATGCAACCCCATCAAGCCGGAAACGATACGCGTCATTGCAGTGGACATTGCCTGATTTTTATTGCAGGCAGGAGCACCCTGAAAAATATAGCTCGCTTTTGAGCTGAACATTTAAGACCCAACAAATTAGGACCCTTTGGGCAAAGGGATTCTGTGACAAACTGAAAGAAAAACAACGAATTCTTTGGCAGAACGATTTAGACTAACCCCGGCCTGCGACAAATCCTTTTGAACAGTGCAGTTGACAGCAAAGAATATATGCTTAGCTTTTTTGTAATGCCATAACCTAAGTTGACATCTCTTAAATCGCCCATTGACACACACACTACGCCGCAACAAAGAATGGCTTACAGTCGCACTTTTTCAGCCAGATTGCCAAGATTTTTGTTTTTGCTCCTCCATCCCTGCCTTTCGTTTTGCTCTTCAAGCCACCTGCCATGACTAAATCCCGGTGAAGGGTTTTGCCATTTATCGCCATAGTTATTTCAAAACCCTTTTCCGGTGTAAAATAACACACCGTGGAAAAAGAATTAATTATCAATTCTGCGCCTACTGAGGTTGAAATTGCACTTCTGGAGAAAGGCAAGCTTGTAGAATTGCATTACCAGAAAACCAACAATAACTTCACCGTAGGTGATATTTTTCTCGGCAGAGTGGTAAAACTCATGCCGGGTCTCAACGCTGCATTCGTAGATATAGGACACAAGAAGGAGGCATTCCTCCATTATACCGACCTTGGGCCAAAATTGCGCTCTCTCATCAAATACACCAATAGCGCTGTTTCAAGGAGCATTAATACCTACAAACTTGACAACTTCAAGTTGGAGCCTGAGATTATCAAAACAGGCAAAATCGACCAGGTACTCACACGGCGGCAGAACATCTTAGTGCAGGTGCTCAAAGAGCCAATCTCTACAAAAGGCCCGCGACTGAGTTGTGAAATCACCATCCCGGGGCGATTCATTGTGCTCACGCCTTTCTCAGAAGTTATTGCAGTTTCAAAAAAAATTGCCAATTCAGAGGAGCGCAAGCGCTTGAAAAATCTCATGGAGAGCATCAGGCCCAAAAATTTCGGCATCATCGTGCGTACCGCTGCGGAGGGTAAAAAAGTGCAGGATTTGCATGAGGAGCTGGCCATGATGGTCAGCAAATGGGAGGATATTTATTCTCAACTCAAAGGTGCACGGCCACCTGTGAAATTGCTTAGCGAGTTGGATAAAACGAGCAGTATCCTGCGCGATATTCTCAACGACTCTTTCAACCGCATTGTCGTTAACGACAAACAACTCCATAAAAATATTCAGGCTTTTCTTGCAAACATTGCCCCCGATAAGGTGGACATTGTTTCGCATTATTCGAAAGGAAGACCCATTTTCGATGCGTACAACGTTTCGCGCCAAATCAAATCTTCGTTCGGAAAAACCGCCACGATGGCAAGCGGTGCGTATCTCGTCATAGAAAGCACCGAGGCCATGCACGTTGTCGACGTGAATAGCGGGCATAAAATGAGTAGCCAAAATCAGGACGAAGCAGTACTTCAGGTGAATTTGGAATCAGCTGCGGAAATTGCCCGGCAAATGAGACTCAGGGATATTGGAGGCCTCATCATCATCGATTTCATCGACATGCGCAACAACGAGCACAAAAAGAGGCTGTATTCGACCATGCGCGATGCCATGAAAAAAGACCGGGCCCAGCATACCATCCTGCCGTTGAGCAAATTTGGTCTGATGCAAATCACTCGCCAGCGGGTGCGGCCGGAAGTGAAAATCAACACTACCGAGGTGTGCCCCTCGTGCAATGGCACCGGCAAAGTCAATCCAACGATTCTACTTACCGATGACATCGAGCGGGATTTGAGCTTCATCATGCAGTCGAGTCCTAAAGCTAAGTTGACTCTAAAGACACATCCTTACGTCGAGGCCTTCCTGAAAAAGGGTTTCCCAAGTGTTCAGATGAAGTGGTTTCTAAAGTTTTATAAATGGATAAAAATCACGTCGGAGAATAGTTGCCCGTTGATGGAATTCAAATTTTTCAATGAATCAGATGACGAAATAAGATTGAATTGATATTGGCCCGGGGCCGGGGGAGGAGCCATGTGGCGCTAATCCTCCGGCCCTATGCCCCACACTTTTCTTTAACCCTCCCTCTCCATACAATGGACTTCCTTCGGTCGTTGTTCATCCCGACCTTCGGTGCGGGACTTCCTTCGATCATTCTTCATTCTTCATTCATCATTCATCATCCCGACCTTCGGTACGGGACTTCCTTCGGTCGTTGCTCATCCCGACCTTCGGTGCGGGACTTCCTTCGGTCGTTGTTCATTCTTCATTCTTCATTCTTCATTCCTCATTACACATTGCTCATCCCGACCTTCGGTACGGGACTTCCTTCGGTCGTTGTTCATTGCTC
>CAZPHZ010000266.1:0-4507 GCA_964586035.1 uncultured Saprospiraceae bacterium | reverse complement strand
GGAGCAACTTTGATGTTTTTTAGAAGAAAAGAAATACCTGCACTAGATAAAGAGTAATCATTGCCTTCCAGAGAGTTTTGGATGTTCATTGGTTCACTGGTGCTTCTTTTTTCTGCCGTAATAATTACAGGTTCCACATCCTTGCCAGTTTACAATAAAATAGCCGGGATTTTTGATCCCGGCTTCGAAGGACTGACTATCACTGATCCCATTGCCCATTACAATAAGTACCAGCTTTGGATAGCCGTATTCATAGGTTTGCTCTCGGCATCAGGTCAGTTTCTTCGATACAAAGAACCCGATTGGAGGCAACATACCGGGCGCATCGTCAAACCACTTTTCCTCTCAGCAATACTGGCTGTCTTGCTTTCAATTGCCGTTTCCTTCTGGCTAAAAATCGGAGCCTGGCAATTCGGCATTCTTCTTTTTACCGGCCTGTTCGCCGTCACCGCCAACATCACGTATCTCTTTGCTTTTCTGAAAGGCCATATGAAATTTGCAGGGTCTGTTGTCTCTCATGCGGGATTCGGTCTCATGGTGGTGGGCATCATAGGGTCGGGGTTGAATAAAAAGCACATTTCCTCCAACCCAATGGTGCAGCGCAATCTCCTTTCTGAGGATTTGCTCCAAAACAATGTATTGTTATTTAAGAATTCGCCCATGTACATGAGTGGATACCGGGTTACTTACGAAAGAGATACGATGGTAGGCAATCTACGTAAGTTCTTGGTGCGGTACGAGAAATTAGATGAGGACGGAAATGTCATTGAAGATTTCCATGTGGAGCCAACGGCCACTTATGACAATAAGGTCGTCGAAGTCAAAGCATTTAACCCCTCCACGAAGCGATACCTTGGTAAAGATATTTTTACCCATGTCTCCACATTGCCCATGAGCGAAGCCAATTTTCAATTCGGACGGGAAGAGGAGGACAGCATGAAATTTCAAACCTATTTGTTGAGTGAGGAAACACCTACCGTCATACTCGATAGCGTTGATAATAAACGAGGCGGATTCAACATATTTGCTACAAAGGCGCGCATTGTTGAGGTTGACAGAGAACCAAAACACCCTGATTATCATCCGCAAAAGGGAGACCTCAAGTTTGGGGTGAAGGTGGCTTTTGAAAATGAAGACACAGTTTTTTATGCAAAACCCGTCATCGTATTGCGAAAGGATTTGCTTTATACCTATCCCGTGCAAATCAACGACCTTTCATTTAAAGTGCGCATTACGGATAAAACTATCGATAAAATATTCATCCCGGAGGAAGACCTCGGTTACAAAGAATTTAAGTTCAAAAAGTTTGAAAAAATAAATTTGAACGGAAATGAGATTACATTCACCGGGTTCAACCGGGAACCGGAACACCGGAATTATGAGGCCAGGGAGGGTGATGTGGCAGTCAATGCCATAATGGAGGTATCAAGCGCTGAAACCGGCCAGACATACGAAGCGCAGCCGTTGTATTTGATAAGAGGAAATACTACCGATAATTTTAAAGACGAGATTGAAGACCTTGGCTTGCATTTTCGTTTTGTTGGAATAGATCCTGAAAAGGAGCAGATATCTGTGTTAATCGCCCAATATCATCCCGAATGGAAAGACGTTCCTGTTCAGATTGCCAAAAATTCATTTCGCACAGATTATATCGTCATCGAGGCAATTGTATTTCCAGGTATTAACCTATTTTGGCTGGGTGCAACTATGATGATGGCGGGACTCGCCTTGGCCATGTTTCGCCGGTGGAAACAAAAAGTTCGGAAGTGAAAACCAGCCGCCAGGATTTCGTAATGGTAGATAATGACGGCCTTTTAGCAGCAGGTATTTATAACAGCATCTTTTGCAATGCCAATAAAAATAGTTCTCGTGGGTGCAGGAAATGCCGGATATCACTTGGGAATACATCTGAGTGAGCACACAGAACTGTTGCAAGTATTCAGCCGCACGGAAGGAAAGGCACGCCGGCTTTCACGCCTGACAAACGTCCCTTTTACCACATCACTTGCCGCATTGAATAAGGCCGCGGATATTTACATGCTCGCTATTCACGACGACGGTATATCCGGCGTGGCGGACCAACTTTTCAAATTGGGACTTTCTGACAAATTGGTTTGCCACACCTCGGGGGCCACTCCAATTTCAGTTTTTGAAAAATCGGGTCTCCGCCGTTACGGCATTTTTTATCCTTTGCAAACTTTCTCGATTGGGCGGCCAGCCGATTTTGAGCAGATACCATTTATCGTGGATGCCAATAATGCCGGAGATGCTGCCATTCTCGATAATTTGGCTGCTTTATTTACAAAAAAGATATACCATTTAAGCGACGAGAAAAGGGCTGCCTTGCATGTTGCTGCGGTCTTTGTAAATAATTTCACCAATCACCTTTTTGACTCGGGGAAAAGAATCATGGATTTGGAAACCCTTCCATTTGAATTGTTGCTGCCCCTCATTCTTGAAACGGTCGATAAATTAAAATCGGCAAACCCGGCTGATGTCCAAACAGGTCCCGCCATTCGAGGGGATGTTAAAACCATTGCCCGGCATTTAGATTATCTCACAAAATACCCGGACCTGAGGGAATTGTACGTTACCCTCACAAATAGCATACGGAAAGGATTATGAAAATCATTGGAAACATCGAACATCCCGTTTTTAAGATCACCGTTTTCAAGACAGATAACCGGCTTTCAATAAAATTCGAATATGGGTTGATGGAACAGGTTTTCAAATTCCGCGAAGGTGAACGCATTCATGGAATTGACGACGTGCGGAGCATGGTTGATAAGCCGATGCTCGATGCAGTTGCAGCGAATTTTAGAGCTATGATTCACACACGCGAGCAGGCAATCTCACGGCTTATTCCTCCCGACGAGGCCAGTGAATTCGATAAGATTATCTAACCTGATGTAACTCGTTTAATTTTTGATGAATAAATCCTTTTAATACTTCGAGGCCCACATAGAAGTCCCGGTTGTTGTTTACCACGAGGTCGGCTTCATCTTTATAAGGCTGGATGTACCGTTCGAAAGTGGGCAAAACGTGTTTTTCATAACGGTACAGCACGTCTTCCACGGGGTAATTGCGCTCCACTTTGTCCCTTTTTATGCGGCGGATGACCTTCAGATTTTCTTTTGCATGCAGGAATACCTTGAGGTCCAGTAGTTTTTTTATTTTCTTAAAATGGAAAACGAAAATGCCCTCAACAAGCACGATGGGCGCAGGTTTGAATGTGAGCATTTTAGGATGCTTATTTTCATTGTTGAAAGTGTATTCCGGCCGGGTTACCACTTTGCCAGCCATCAAATTCTTTACATCGGCAATGAAGGCTTTCTTGTCAATAGAGCGGGGTAGGTCAAAATTCTTCACTCCCTTCTCATCGGTCTCCTGCTCTTCTCGGGGCCTGTAAAAATCATCTTGGGAAATGATGCACAACTCATCTTGGGTAAACGCCTTCCTCAAATTCCGGATAAAGCTTGTTTTTCCTGAGCCGCTGCCGCCGGTAATACCTATTAAATAGGGCTTGGACATGTTGGTGGTTTTTGACAGTTTGGATAGTTCGCAAAGTTATCAAATACAGCCATTACCTTTGCATTATGCAAAAACTCTTGCCCCTTGTTTTTCTTCTTAGCGTTTATGTTGTGGGTGCCCAATCCATACCGGCCTCCGGAGCCAGCCAGTTGGCCGGAGGTTCCGGTGTAGCTGTCTCCGGCATCAATAGTCTATTCGAAAATCAGGCGGGGATGGCAGAAATGAACGGCTTTGGCGTCATTAGCTCGGTCAGCCAGCCATTCACTTTGAGCGAACTTAACACTGTGGCAATGGGGGTAGCTATTCCCTTTTCTTCAGGGGTTTTTGGTTTTCGGATTCATAGTTTCGGGTTTGAAGAATACCGGCAAAATGGGGCTGGTCTTGCCTTTGCCCGAAAATTGGGGGAGAGGCTTTCACTCGGAGCCCAATTCGATTATTGGAGCCTTCGCATTCCGGAGTACGGATCCGATGGTATCTTATCTTTTGAAATAGGTGCACAGGCAAAGCTCACAGAAAATCTCACCCTCGGCACCCACATTTCCAATCCAATTAAAATCGCTTGGAGTGACGGGTCCGCAGTCCCGGCGGTTTTCAGGGTTGGCGCTGAATGGCGGCTATCAGTCAAAACTGTTCTTTCGGCTGAATTAGAAAAGAACGTGGATTACCCCATACGAATAAAGAGTGGGGTAGGGTATCGCCTTTCCGGCCCGTTGATAATCAGGATGGGAGTGGGGACCAGGCCTGCCACTTTTGCCGTGGGTATAGGTTTGGCTCTCAATGCTGGAATTGACCTCGATGCCGGAACGGTATTTCACCAGACATTAGGGAGCACGCCCGTCTTCGGGGCGAGCTATGTCAAGAAGACTGCCCTGCATTGAGTCCGGTCATTTTGTCTTCCAGCCATGTTTTGTTAAACACCGTTTCAGCCTCCGCTATTTCCGCACTCAATTTTTCAAAGTCATGTTGCCATTTCACG
>CAZPHZ010000265.1:0-4520 GCA_964586035.1 uncultured Saprospiraceae bacterium | reverse complement strand
CCGCTTTGCGTGCCCCGCGCGAAAAATTCCACTTTTTTTTTTTCTCCGAAGGAGACAAATTGAAAATCTAAGAGATTGTTCAACTCCTGTTTTATCCATCCGCCTTGACCGTCGGAAGTGAGGCTCCAGATTTTACCCGTGCAATAATCTGTGAACAAATAGTGGCCATACAATTCGGGGAAATGCAAACCACGGTAAACAAAGCCGCCGGTCACAGAGCAACCGATGCCGTTGGTGTTTTGGTATTCGGTGACGGGGAAGGTCATCGTATTCATGGGGTCGCAGCCATTGGTGTTAAAAGGGTGATTGCCCTCGTAACAACGCCATCCGTAGTTTTCTCCGCCGCCGCTGTTTGCAGGCTGGAAATCAATTTCCTCCCAGCTATTTTGGCCCACATCCCCAATCCATAGGTCCCCGGTGGCCCGGTCGAAACTGAATCGCCAGGGATTGCGGTTTCCGAAAGACCAGATTTCCCCGAGAGCGTTAGGGTTATTGACGTAAGGGTTGCTGGCGGGAATGGCATATGGGCTTCCATTGTCTACATCGAGGCGCAATATTTTGCCTAAAAGGGTCTGGAGATTTTGGCCGTTGGCCTGGGGGTCGCCCCCGGACCCTCCATCTCCAAATCCGGCGTATAGGTAGCCGTCCGGGCCAAACTTCAGGCATCCGCCGTTGTGGTTGCTGAATGGCTGGTCAACTTCGAGCAACACCATCTCGCTTGCTATGCTGGCGATATTGGGGTCGTTGGCTGAAACCGAAAACCGGGAAATGCGGGAGTTGCCATTCGGCAGGCTGTAATTGATAAAAAAGTATCCGTTGTTGAGATAATCCGGGTGGAATGCCAGGCCAAGCAGCCCCTGTTCATTGGCCTGCCCCACACTGGGGAGCTGAAGAAATGGGGTATTGAAGCGGTTGCCGTTTTTGTCTAAAATATAAATACGGCCGGTGTGTTGTTCTAAAATAAACAGGCGGTCATCGCCACAGTTGGCAATGTCCACTGGTTTGGAAAAACCGTTTGAAAAGACTGTAACGGCAATGTCGGGTTGTGCATTTATGGAACAGGAAATAAATGCAACAAATGAAAGGAGGAACC
This sequence comes from uncultured Saprospiraceae bacterium, assembly GCA_964586035.1. GTDB lineage: Bacteria > Bacteroidota > Bacteroidia > Chitinophagales > Saprospiraceae > UBA6168. The sequence goes on along the minus strand of CAZPHZ010000265.1, from coordinate 3,427 downwards.
ATTGATAATTCATCGGAATCTGATTTTTGTAATCTGTGACTTGTGAAAAGCATTGGGGTCGAAACTGTCATATGTTTCAATTTTGTGCAAAAATTCCCAACTTCACCCCATAATCGGCAAAACTATGGCTGATTATTTCTTACTTTGTAAAACTAACTGCAAAACAAGCCGATATGCGAATTTTAATTCTTTGTCTGCTCGCCATGTTGTTCCACCCGGGACTCAGTCAGGGCCAGGATTTGCCGAACACCAATGTCTATTTGCTGCAAATGGAGCAGGTGGATACCCTCCTCACTTTTGATTCTCCGCAATTTCTTACGGGGTTCAATACCGGAGGGTACAACAACCAACCGAATTTCGTCAGCAACACCGAATTGATGATGACAGTGGGTCTGGAAAATTCTAACCAGACGGATATATACCTGTTTGACCTCGAAAAAAAGACCCGCCTGCGCATGACCAAAACACCGGAATCGGAGTATTCTCCGCATGTGTCTCCGGAAAACCTGTTTTTCTCCGTTGTGCGGGTGGAGACAGATGAGGGCCATTCACAACGTTTGTGGCAGTATCCTTTCGACCGCAAAGACCAAGGCAGGCCGGTATTCAAATACCTGCGTGGCATTGGATATTATTATTGGCTCGACCGCTTTCGGGTAGCACTTTTCAATGTAGCTGATGTCAACTATCTGTCGTTGGGCGATACCCGCGATGAAACTACTCGTCATTTAGCGCCCAATGTGGGACGCAGTTTTCAAAAGTCACCGAATGGCCGCCTCGTTTTTGTCCATAAAATTACCGAAGGTAATTGGGTCATTAAAGCTATGGATACCAATAGCTTAGAAGTGGAAACCATTGTTCCCACCTTGCCGGATTGCGAAGATTTTATCATATTGAAAGATGGCTCTATACTCATGGGCAAAGGCAGCAGGCTCTACCAGTATCATCCTCGAAAAGACAAAATATGGCGGGAGGTTGCCGAACTCAAGAACCTCGGCATTTTCCACATTACCCGCCTCGCAGCTTCCTCTGATGGAAAACTTGCCATCGTGAACGGAGGGGAATGATAGTTGATCAGTTTGTATGCATTCCTTATCTCATGTTGCATTTCCATTTATGCACTCTAAAAACAGCGGTAATAATGGAGCCGGGAAGATTCTTTTCAATGATTCCCGGTACCGGGGAAATGATGACTAACTGATTCTATTCTTTACAGATATGGCGTCCACTTGTCACGGCAATGCGATTATTCCAAAGCATAGGCGATCACACTGTCACCAAACCCGGTGATAAGCACAGGTTTTCCATTGTTTAGTAAATCTACGATACAATACGGGGTGGAGCCTGCCAAAGGGAATTGGGGCAGTACATTCCCAGTTCCATCGAGCAGAAATATCTGGTTTTTTGTTTTATTTACTGTGCCTGCAAAAACCTTTTGATTGCGTTCCCATTTCACTGCGAAAACATCGTCCTGAGGGTCTTCGAAACGATGAGTGAAAAGCCGGTTGAAATTATTCCCTTTATAGTAATACACGGCGAGGTCGCGTCCGCTTTGGGCCAAATAATCCTTGCGCTCATCTCCCCCTATATCTGCGAAAGCGAAATGCACATTTTCGTTGTCTCCCACTTTTAGCATCAATCTAAAATTTTCACCCGCAAAATTGATGACGAACACTTTGCCGGTCTCATCGCAAGCCACTATTCGCGCCGATGACTGCGATGCCTGGTAGCCGGGAGGCTCATTGAATCTGGTGCCAAAGTCTAACTCACCAAATCGGAAATCTCCGTTTTTTTGGAAAACCTTGAGTTGGCCTTCTTCGTTCATCATTACCAGGAAATCCATTCCCCGCGCCTGAAAGTGCCGGATGGGATGCCTCACCACGCCCGTACTGTCGAGCGGCCGCCAGCCTTCAACCGGGCTGCCCCTTTCATCAAAGCCATAGGCTTTTTCGTTTTCACATGCAATGAAAAACTGGTAGTCGTGGCTTTTGAAAAAATCGACTACTGTGACGCCATTGGTCGCCGGCACTTGTAGTTTAAGTGGGAAGGCGTCCACGTCTTCTCCCATCATATTTATGGTGAAAATCTTTGAAGCGGTGCTGAATACGAGCTGCGATTCACCATTGTTGTGAAGGTCTGTAACGGTGACTTCCGAGAGGATGGGTTCTTTGAGTTGACGGCTCCATAAGACGCGGCCTCCCCGGGAAATAAGGTAGGTCTGATGGGCCTCATCTTGCAAGAAAACGAGCCATTCCCGGGTCTTTTCATTTTGAAAAACAAACGGAGGCATGGCTGCCCGGGCTATCAGAGGTGCCCGCCACAGTACGGTGGCAGGGTGCTCGTCTTGCACCATTTGCATAGGTGGAGTTACTGCATCAAAATCGCATATTTTGCCATGGCGTTTCATTACAGCTGCCAAATGTTCAAACTGCAGAGGGTTACCGCTCAATGAGTTTACTATTTTACCGTCTAAAAAAGGGATGATTTGCTGCCACGCCTTCCCAGATTCGAGGTACAAAAAACCCTGTCCTTTATCTGGCAAAGCATTCAGTGACTGTAGGAAAACTGCCCTCTTTGAAAAAGTGTTTCCAACGAGGTAATTATCGAGCCAGCGTTCCATCCCGACGCGATGGCTGGCAGCGAGTACATACCCGCCGAGCAGGGTGAGGTATTGTTTTTTACCACCGCCAGGTAGTCCCATTATCCGGCTGAATGAGGGACCTTCTATCGTCCATATCTTAAACATTTGATAGTCGTATCCGGTGGTGTCCCCGCTGGCCATGGCAAATTCTTGCAAGGTCTCTCCGGCCTTTTTATCATCGGTCGATTTTAGAAGATAAAATTGCTCAAATGTGCCGGTTTCAGCGGGTTCGCCGGTGGCGAAGGCCCATTCGTTGCCAGCCCATGGTTTGAAGTACTGGTCCCAGGTTTCCACTCCGGCAGTGGGTTTATAATCTTTTATGGCCAACCACAACAAGGTGCTCACGTTGGCGGGAATGGCCTGGAAGACATTTTTGTAGGGCATCAGCGGGGATTGGCCATTTGCCTGTAATAGCGCATTGCCGGAGGCCGCCGATAAAGCTCCCTTCCACGAGGCATCTCCATTTGCCGGAAACTGTAAGTGCAGCCAGGTGCCTGCCCGTGATAATTGCCCGGTCAGTCGCAGTTTTGAAGCCTCGATAACCGGCGAAAACTCACTGCTGAAATTGTGGAGATTTATTAGTACATGCAGGTCATCCGGGGCTTCTTTCGACCTTTTATCCATTGCTCTGAAATTGGCATCACGGCAGAGATTGGTAGATGGGTTTCGAAGTTGAATGAGCGCATTTTCTACCAGATAAGCATGGGTGGATAGGAGCAGAAGGTTGCGGTATTTCGCCAGCGCAAACGTCTCATTCTTCAATTGCACGGTAAACACGTGTCGGTTTTT
>CAZPHZ010000264.1:0-4522 GCA_964586035.1 uncultured Saprospiraceae bacterium | reverse complement strand
TCGGTCTTGTCGCCGTCAGTGTGTTGAGCGGGGATGAATTGGCCGTGGTCGCCCTGAAATGGCGGGGAGCTTCCTACCGTGAGCGGATCATTCGTAACGAAGAAGACCTTCAATTGGTACTCTATGCCCATCTGCTGAATCCCGGCGGCGTATGGCCCCATACTGCGTATTTTATCATTGAAAACGGAAAGCTCGTGGCCCGTAACAACGATGCATTCAAAGACATCACAGCCGTCGTTCCCGGCGAAGACACCACTGCCGCCAACCAACGCATTCTCGACAGGATGGAAGCCACCTGGCACTGGCGAATGGCGCAATTGAAGGAAGGGAAAATTGAAATCCGAACCCGCCAAACCATTGCGGATATTGAAGATGCTTATGCCAGCGCCGGACAGGGTGCCCTGATGCTGGATATTTTGGAGATGAAAAGTGAAGATGCCAAATTCGATGACTACCGGACGCTCATCAATTTATTGGAGTAACTCAGTTTGGTGATTTTTGATTAATGAGTTTTAGTCCCCAATCTGCTGATTTTAAAACGGGCTGACTATTTTTTCACTTTTACGGACGCTTATTTTGCGAACTTCGTCAACTCGGAATAGCTCATCAATTTACCTTTGGAATTGTAACTTTCCGTGCGTACAATCCCCACTCCTTTTGCGTACCAACTCACTGTCTTATACTTCTTTCTGATGACCATTTTCATCTCTGAATTCTGGCTCATTTTTATGCAATCGAAACTACCGGCGGGGGTAGTCACCGTTTCTTCGGCCTCCACCTTCCGGTCGGTAATGGCCAGCCAGATGGTCATCATTTTAAGACCCCCCGTACTCACCTTCATCTCCAAGGTTCCATCGGGTAGGGTTTGACCGGCAGAGAGGTCGTTGGGTAGCTGTAGCGCATCACCTGAAACCTCTGCCTCCAGGGTGGAAAAACCTGCCATTGCCTGCGGATCGAGCATGGAACTCATATCGACATAAATGGTACCACCCTTGCATTCCATTCCAAAGCTACTCTGGTTGATGGATTCCCCTTTTTTGTCGAGGGTTTCCGTTTCCACCACCGCTTTTACCCCTTCTCCGCTTGAGGTGATGCTCGTTATTTTAGTCCTGCTGGCAGAAAGCATTTTGCCCTTTTTATTATAGTTGGTCAACTCATAGGAAAGTCCTTCTTTGAAAGGCATATAGCCCGATTCGCAAAGGTTGTCCTGGGCAGGAGAAGTCGCTGTGAAAGCAATTAAGAAAAAGCCGAGTAAACTGATGGTCGTATTTTTCATGATCAAAAAGTTTAATGAGAAGAAGGACAAAGAAAGGCCCACGGGGCTTAGGCAAAGTTAACGCGGCAGCGGCTTTTTCCCTAAAATAGTTTGGCCGGAGGCCTCAATCAGAAAGCCGTATTGCAACCCATGAGGCTTACCATACGGCTATTCCATACTTTAGAAGGGAGATGTAAAAACCGGGGAAACGCCGCCTACCTTACATACAAATCGGTTTCGGGACAAAAAACGGCAGGACGGCGTTCCCACCAGGCTGGCTCTTTGATGGCACTCATGATGCGCCGGAGGAACAATCGTGAAAACTTTCGGCAGCTGCCGAAAGTATTTCAGTATGTAAAATGGATTATAATTTGAGCGGATGCTTTATTGCCGGGAGAAGGCCGGGCTATTCCATGGGAAAGATGAACACTGTAACGAGACTCCTCAATATTTGTTCGATTTCGGCTTTCTAAATTTGATATGACGTAAAAATAACATTTTTCTTGCCGTTGAATCAATGAAAGCACCCACCGTGTAGTGGACATGTGATTATGTTTATAAATTCGAGCATTCAAACACTAACACTGCCCCGCTATGAAGAGCGCCATCATTCTGGAAGACAGCCCCGTGGGGGTCTCCAATTTAAAAAACATTCTCGCACAAAATTGCGATGACGTAAAGGTGACCGGCATATAAAAGAAGGTCTAAAGCTGCTAAAACAGCCGGAATCGCAACCGGACATTGTATTTCTCGACATAGAGTTGGAAGATGGGTCTGCGTTCGAACTTCTCGATGGGTTAGACGAAATCAACTTTGAGGTCATTTTTATCTCAGCCTATGGCAAATACACCGGGCAAGCCTGCAACTATGGCAGCATCGGGTACATCACAAAGCCCATAAATCCGGACCATCTTAAATCCGCCGTCGGCCGGGTGAGGCCGGGGAGAAAGTTTTGGACCCGCGACCGCGTGGAAGTTTTCAAAAAGCATTTTTTAGAGCATCCGAATCGCGGAAACCAAATGGTGTTGCCCTCGACCACGGGCTGGCATTTTCTGAAAATGGCAGACATTGTTTATGTAAAAGGGGAGGGAAATGCTTCCCGGTTTTTTATGAAATCAGGCAAGAAATTTTTTGCCTGCCACACCTTGGGGGATTATGAATTCCTGCTCATGCCACTGCACTTTTTCCGCATCCATAAAGGTATCATCGTCAACCCTAATGAAATCGACATTTTCAAGAACCGGGAATCTGAAGTACTGATGAAAGATGGCTCGAAGCATAAAGTGTCGAGACGCAGGAGACCCTATTTTATTGCTTTTTTAAGAAAATGGGGCAAAGGACTCATCGACGACCCCAGCGATTCTAATCCAACCGGCTGAGCATGACCAATGGATTGTCACCGGCCATAAATGCTTGCGATACATTCTTTCAGTTGCCCGCCAGCTGAACTCCAACCGGCCAGGCGCACGTAAATGCACCCGGCTGTTCCGGAGTTGTCGTTGAAGTTGGGGTCAATGCGCTCCCGCCTCGAATGGAATCTTGTCCGTTTCTTTTTTGAACAAATAGAGCACGCCTAAGATGGCAGTCACCGGAATGAGCAGCAGGTAGAAGGCCACTTGTTCCCGGCCCTCGAATACGCCGAAAAGGTTGCCCGTGATGATGGAGCCGGTGGTGCCGCCGAGGGCTGAAAACACCACGATAAGCCCCGACATGGGAGCGTGTTGCTTCACCGGGAGGTGGCTCAGAATCACCGAATTGATGGCGGGATAGATGGGTGCGAGGCAGATGCCGATGAGCGGCAACAGGTACGCTGCCATGGGCGCATTCGCCCAACCCGTAACATCATGGTGTGCACCACCGCCGGCCATGGAGAGGGTGGCCAGCATCAGCGCCGCCGCAGCGATGATGCAAAACGCCAACACTTTGAACCAGTGCATTTTTTTCAGCACAAAGCCTCCGGCAAAACGACCCACAGCGAGAGACGCCGCCAAAATGCTCGTCATTTGAATGCTAAGCGAAGTGGGCAAATCGAATACCCGTTTGTTGAAGGTGGGCAGCCAACTCATCAGCCCTTGCTCGATGAGGACGTATAAAAAAACGCTGCCGATGAAGACGAGCACCAATGGCTTTGCCACCAATTTCAGCATATCCACAAAATCCCCGGCGATGTCATTGCTCTGCTCAGTTTGTACTTTCGACTCGTCGAGCCGGGTGGTCATCAACAGCAGAAATGCCGCGGCAGCTATTCCCGCCAAGAGGTAATACACCCTAAACCAACTTGTGGACTGCGGGTTGGTGTCATCCACGAAAGCGCTGAAAATGAAATACCCCGACAGCACCCCCACCATGAAAAACGATTCCAGAAAATTCATAAAACTGACGTGCTCTTTCTCACTGTCCGTGACGAGCCCGATGGTGGCAAAAACCGACACTTTTATAAGTGCAAAACCAACACCAGTGGCGGCAAACAACAGCTTGATGGACCAAAAATGTGGCATCACCGGCATGCCTAAGGCCAACACGGTGATAAAACCCAGGGCTATCAGCATAGCCCTTTTGTAGCCGATGCGCACCACGAACGATGCTAATAAAAACGAGGTGATGGCGATGCTCAAATCTTTGAATGCCTCCAGCGTACTCGCCGCGCCTTCACTGATACCAAAGTTGTTTTGCACCTGCAAAATGACCGTGCCCACGCTGTTCAGCAGTATGGCAAACACGAAATAGTTGAGAAAAAGTGAGAGTTTTACGCGCCAGTTTTTCATGCGAAGTTGAGTTGGTTGAAAGCGTTGAGGAGGTTGAGAGGGTTGAGGACGGGACAAGCTAAACTTTCTCAACCTTCTCAACCATCTCAACTTTTTGAAAGCACAATGTTCCGGCTAAATGTATTACTTTTCTGCGAACTTGATACAAAACCGTTGAGTATGAACAGATTTACAGCACCTGATGCCGTATTCCCCGGCCTTTTCGAAGCCGTGCAGATGAGCGGGATTTTCACCGACTCTAAAACTTTCGTGGATAGTACACCCAGAGCCCCGGCTAAGGAAATAATGGCCCGGTACGAAGCGAAAAAAAACACGCCCGGCTTCGACCTGAAGGAATTTGTGGACGAATATTTCGAGCCGCCGGGAAGCCACATCTCCGGCTTTATCGCCGACCCCGGCCGCAGCATAAAAGACCACATCGAAGCACTTTGGCCTATCCTCACCCGGCAAGCCGATGACAATATGCCGGGCAGTTCGCTCCTGCCATTACCTCATCCTTACA
>CAZPHZ010000263.1:0-4577 GCA_964586035.1 uncultured Saprospiraceae bacterium | reverse complement strand
ATTCGAACCTGTGACCGTCTGCTTAGAAGGCAGATGCTCTATCCAACTGAGCTACGGGACCGATAATTAATGAACTGAATAATTTGCGGCGGCAAAGATATACCTTTTTTAAAAAAGGTATGCCGCCATTTTCCCTTTTGAAAAGTTGAAAAGCACTCGTACCTGCTCTCACAAAAGCCGTAAATTCGTACTTTAACGACCTAACAGGAAACTCTTACCCAGATGAGCGTACAAATCGAACAAAGCTGGCGGCAGGCCCTTTCTGACGAATTCGAGCAATCTTATTTCGAGGGCATTACCATTTTTTTGAAAAAAGAACTGGCCGCCAGGAAGACTGTTTATCCACCCGGCCCTCTCATTTTTAACGCCTTCAACACCACGCCTTTCGAGAAGGTGAAGGTGGTCATTCTTGGACAGGACCCCTACATCAAGCCCGGAGAGGCCATGGGCCTTTCGTTTTCGGTGCCGAAAGGGGTACGTATTCCGCCCTCTTTAAAAAATATTTACAAAGAACTGGAAACTGACCTCGGTTGTCGCATTCCCGTTCACGGCGATTTGACGAAATGGGCAAGTCAGGGTGTGTTTTTACTCAACGCCTCTCTGACAGTGGAGCGCGGCAAATCCAACTCACATGCGCGCTGCGGCTGGCACACCTTCACCGATGCGGTCATCCACAACCTGTCGGAAAAGCGGGAGGGGCTGGTGTTCATGTTGTGGGGGAATTTTGCCAAAAAAAAAGCTGCCTTGATTGACCCTTTTCGCCACCTAATCCTCGAGGCCGCTCATCCGTCACCTTTAGCGGGGGGAGCATTTTTTGGAAGCGGTCATTTTTCAAAAGCCAACGAATACCTGTCGATGCGGGGGCAGGCGACCATAGATTGGCAGATAGAATGATCTGTCAACTCACCAATTTCCCATCCTGCATTTCCACGGTACGGTCGCTCATTTTCGCCAATTCCTTGTTGTGGGTTACGATTAAAAAGGTCTGGTTTAAATCAGATCTAAGTTGAAAAATAAGCTGGTGCAATTCCTGGGAAGAAGCGGAATCGAGGTTGCCGGAAGGCTCGTCGGCAAAAATGACGGCGGGTTGGTTCATCAGTGAACGCGCTACAGCTACCCTCTGTTGCTCGCCGCCTGAAAGTTGGGTGGGTTTATGGTCCAACCGGTCGGAAAGGCCGAGATAGTCAAGCAGTTCTTTCGCCCGTTTTTGGGCGGCACCTTCCGCATCACCTTTAATATACGCGGGAATGCACACGTTTTCCAAAGCTGTGAACTCCGGCAGCAGGTGGTGAAATTGAAAAACAAAACCAACGCGGTGGTTGCGAAAGCGGGCCAATTCTTTTGCATTCAGTTGACGTACGTCGGTGCCGTTGATATGAACCTGCCCTTGGTCGGCATTGTCAAGTGTGCCGAGGATGTGAAGCAGCGTGCTTTTCCCAGCTCCCGATTTACCGACGATAGTTACTATTTCACCGGGCTGAATTTCTAAGTCCATGCCTTTCAGCACGTGAAGGTCTCCGTAAGATTTGTGAATGTTGGTAGCTTTGATCATAAGAACAGCAAATGTAAAAAGGTGCCGGGGATTTTGATTTCATTAAGTCTTTTTATGGGTATGGGTCGCTATCCTTTCCGTTGATTCATAACACCCAATTTTCAATCAGGCGCATTCCAATTCTTCCGTTTTCGAAAAAGTAATTTCAAATGAAAAATGCAGGACAAAAAAAGAGCGAAGGCATAAGTTGCCTCGCTCTTGTAAGAAATCACCCGACTGTTATTATGAAGGATTTTTGAATTTCCTTCAAGAATAAGAATGTACTACCATTAAAAATTAACCATTTGTCCAAGGCCGGATTTTCGGCTATCACGGTCATTCTCCAAAAATAATCTGTGAAATTGTGATTTTTGAAAAATTGTTGCGTGCTAAAAGCACCGGTTTGCACTTGATTATTTTGGAGGGCAAATTAGCATTCTTTCAGCAACAACTGAAAATTATTTTAAGAAAATTTTAAGATTTAAGAAAAAACCATTGGTTTGAGAATCAAAGAATTACCCCCGAAGGACATTTTGTTAGGGAAGTGCACCTTTGCTATCTTTTTGAATAACCTCATGGGATTAACACTTGAACATTAATCTTTCTTGATTCCAACGGTCTTGAACCATGTCTTCCGTTCTTGTCCTTCCTGTTGAGGAATAAATGTCACCAAACCGTTTTGGCGTGGAGCTCGGGTTCGACAGGTGGCAGAGCCTTTGTAAAATCAGGCCTTTATTTTGTAAAAGTCGATGGCGAATGGACAAGAACGATTAAGCTGTCATGTTCGGCAAAGTGCTATCTTTTAAAAGGAATAAGTTTCCCCCTGACCACGATGGCTGCCAACCGGCATGGATGAAGTTTTTGTGTTAAAGCACGAATGAGAGAGTCAGAAGCTTATCAAGCCCCCATAAATTCCAGAATCTGGTCAGCCAACTCCAGTCCAATCGCAGATTGTGCCTCCCGTGTAGAGCCGCCGATATGGGGTGAAACGGAGGTGAGCGGGTGTCGGAGAAGTTCTCTTTTCGGGGTAGGCTCACCGATGAATACATCAAGGCCCGCCCCGGCCACCTTGCCGCTATCGAGCGCTGAGAGTAAAGCGTCTTCATCTATTGTTCCGCCACGTGCAGCGTTTATGATGTACACCCCGTCCTTCATCTTTTCAAATTCTGCTGCACAAATGAGTGGTTTATCCCTGGACGGGATATGCAGGGTAATGAAATCCGATTTGCGCAAAACCTCTTCCCAAGAGGAGGTGTCCAGCCGAACGGTGAGCGACACATCCTGGCTCTTAAATACATTGATTTCCAGGTCTGCTTCACTTACAACAAGGTCGGCAGCGAGGACTTTCATTCCCATGGCAATAGCAATCTTAGCCACTTCCTGCCCGATGCGGCCAAAGCCGACGATTCCGAGGGTTTTATCTTTCAGTTGGATGCCGCCGGAAAAAGATTTCTTGAGCTTTGCAAATTCGGGGTTTTCGGAAGACAACTCCCGATTTGACTGATTCAGCATTCGGGCGAGACCGAGCATGTGCCCGAAGACCAATTCAGCCACGGCGCGCGATGATGCATTCGGTGTGTTGTAAACCTGGATGCCTTTCTCTCGGGCGTATTCCACATCGATGTTGTCAAGGCCAACGCCACCACGCGCAATAATTTTTAATTTGGGGCACACGTCAATCAGGTCTTTGCGCACTTTGGTGGCACTGCGCACGATGATGATGTCGTAATCCGGCAGTACTTTCAAGAGTTTTTCCTGTGGTACTTTCTGAGTGTCAACATGGTAGCCGGCTTCTTCTAGCAGAAGCTTACCGTCTGGATGAATGCCGTCGTTGGCGAGAATTTTTATCATAATAAATGGTGTGTTATCGTTTCTAAAATTGGCTGATTTAGCAAGGGTGAAAACTTGGACACGGAACGTGCATGAAATAACCCGCCTAAAAAGCTGAGAGGGTTGAGGCTCAACCTTCTAAACTGATTCAAAGAGATATGTTATTCCGTGCCTGTTGCCAGATATGCAAAGAAACTCATTTTTGGGAAAAGAAAACGGGATTATCACTTGCTTTTGGCCACCTTTCATTTTTTAGAAAGAGAAAATTCTGATGGTAAGGCAGCGGCATACAAAATGGTTGGATAGGTGCCATTCAAAACCAAGTTGTTATTTTTGGATTCCTCGTAATTTTCGTCTTTTCAAATCCGGTTTGATATCATGAATAAGTATATCCCCATTTTACTTTTTCACTTCCTGTTGGGTCAGACGGCCTCCGGCCAACATGAGCATATGCGACCCCGCAGTGTCTCAATACACATCGAGTCTAACCAAATGAACAATGTGAAGGAAGAAGTCCGCCCCGGCGAAATTGTGTATCGATTTTCTGCTTTACTCGATATTCCATTGACCAATGCGGAGCCGTTTCTGGCGTATTCCATCGTATGGAGAGCCGGTGTCTGGGACAAAAGTTCCCGCTTCGAAGCCTCTTTTAGCCACGGCAAACAACACACAGGCCCTCTCCCAATAGAACCGGACTCCCACGCCGCACCTCCAGCGGGTAAGTTCATCAGTCACCTTTATTTTACTGGCAAAAAGTTCAAAAAAATCCAGCTGAAGTACACAGGCCCGGGAGCTATTGATTCGGTAGAAATCCACTTTTACAGCCCCGCCATTACGCCGAAATCAAGGCTCAAAACTCAAGACTTTAGACCCAGGACATTAGACCTCATTCCCCATACCTCAGAGTTCAGACCTCTCACCTCGAAATTCTCAGACCTCACCTCAAGAGCCTCTTGCTCGTGTCCGCAACCGGCCTATCTCGACCGGGCCGGTTGGTGCCCTTCTGGCGACTGTCCGCCCGACCCCACACCAACGCCCACTAATGTGACACACCTCATTATCCACCACTCGGCTACGGCCAATATAGCCAGCGACTGGGCCGCCGTGGTACGCTCTTTTTGGGACTGGCACGTGAACGTAAATGGGTGGGACGACATCGGTTACAATTGGCTCATCGACCCCAATGGCCTTTTGTACGAGGGCCGTGGAGACAACA
>CAZPHZ010000262.1:0-4610 GCA_964586035.1 uncultured Saprospiraceae bacterium | reverse complement strand
CCAGTGCACCAGGTTGCGGCTCGTCCTCTCCTGTTTCGTTCACGCCTGGCTGGATAGGATGCACGAATTCGTAGCCGCAGGTATGGCGGTTCAGCCGGCCCACCATGGCCAACTCGCCAACCAGCGCGGACTTTTGCGCCCCCCCACCGGTGGAGACAAAACCCCCCTCGCCGGCAAGACCCATTTGATTCACTGCGGCTACGCTGTCGCCTCCGCCGACCAATGAAAAAGCGCCATTCTTCGTCGCTTCTGCCACTGCCAGAGCGGTGGATTTTGTGCCGTTGGCAAAATTGGACATCTCAAAAACACCCATCGGCCCGTTCCAGATGATAGTTTTGGAATCCCGGATGACCTGCGAAAAAGTCTCTCTGGCTTTCTCACCGATGTCCAGGCCCATCTGCTCGGCGGGGATGGCATCACTCGGCACGTTGGTCCAGTTCGCCGAATCCTTAAATTCCGGTGTGGTCAGGCTGTCTTCCGGCAGGTAAATTTTGACACCGCTGTGCGCAGCTTTTTTCAATAGTTCTCCCGCCAGTTCCATCCTGTCAGCTTCGACCAACGAATTGCCCACTTCCCCGCCTTGTGTTTTTATGAAAGTATAGGCCATACCGCCGCCAATAAGAATATTGTCCACGAGGCCGAGGAATCGTTCGAGGAGCAGTATTTTGTCCGACACCTTGGCACCGCCGACAATGGCCGTGAGCGGACGTTCAGGATTTGTGAAGGCCTTTTCCGCATTCTGAATTTCCTTCTCCATCAACAAGCCGAATGTCCGGGTTTCCTTTTTAAAAAACTGCGCCACGATGGTGGTCGAAGCATGGGCGCGGTGTGCCGTACCAAAAGCATCGTTGACGTACACGTCGCCGAGAGTAGCTAATTTTCCTGCAAAGCCGGCATCGCCCTTTGCCTCCTCCGGCTGAAAACGGGTGTTTTCCAAGAGCAGCACTTCGCCTGGTTTCAGGGCCGCCGACATCGACGAAGCGGTCTCACCCACCGTTTCAGGACAAAATTTTACTTTTAGATGGAGTAGTTCCGAAACGTGCCCAACCAAATGGCGCAACGTAAATTTTTCCACATCCACGCTGCCATCATCTTTCAGCTTTTTCAATGGCCGGCCGAGGTGCGACATCAATATGACCGAACCTCCGGCATCCAAAATGCGCCTGACCGTCGGCAATGCCCGGCGGATGCGCGTGTCGTCGGTTATCGTGTAATTCTCATCCAATGGGACATTAAAGTCCACCCGGACAAGAGCCTTTTTGTTTTTGAAATCGAGATTCATGGCTTGAGCTTTTCTTTGAACTCGTTTAACAAAAAAGACACTACCGCAGCAACAGAGCCGGATAGTGCCTTTCTTTCATACTAATTCAACTGTTATTGATTAGCAACTATTTCGGCAAGGTCGGCAAGACGCGTGGCATATCCGGCCTCGTTATCGTACCAACCGACGACACGACAGGTGTTGCCGTTCACTTGAGTCAATCCGGCATCGTAGATGCTGGAGTGTTGATTGCGTACAATATCGCTGGAAACGATGGGGTCGGTGTTGTATTCCAAAATGCCTTCCCATTGCCCTTCTGAGGCAGCTTTGAAAGCGGCATTGATGGAGTCGATCGTTGGTGTCTTTTTCAGCACACAGGTCAAATCCGTCAGTGAGCCGGTAGCCACGGGCACGCGGATGGCATGGGCGGCAATCTTGCCTTTCAGGTGTGGAGCCACCAAAACGACGGCATTTGCCGCACCCGTCGAAGTGGGGATAATATTCTCAGCCGCAGCCCTGGCCCGGCGCAGATCGCGGTGGGGGCCATCCTGGGTATTTTGGTCGGAAGTATAGCTGTGGATGGTACTCATAAAAAATTGCTCGATACCGAAAGCCTCGTCCAAAACCATCACCAAAGGCACGAGGCAGTTGGTGGTGCAGGAGGCGTTGGATACGATAGTATCCGTTGGCTTGATTTCTTTGTGATTGGCACCGATGACAAACGTCGGCACATCGGCCGATTTGGCCGGGGCTGAAAGCACCACTTTATGGGCACCGGCTTCCAAATGGGCAGATGCTTTTTCACGAGTGAGGAAAAGTCCAGTGCATTCGAGCACTACATCCACGTTGTTCTCTTTCCACGGCAGTTCGGCAGGGTTGCGGATGGCAGAACATAGAATCTTTTGCCCATCGATGTAAAGGTAATGGTCATCGGCAGACACCTCTCCCTCGTACTTTCCCTGCATGGTGTCGTATTTGAAGAGATGAGCCAGTGTTTGATTGTCAGTGAGGTCGTTGATAGCTACGATTTGCACATCACTTTTTTTCAAAAGTTGGCGCATGGTGAGTCTGCCTATCCGGCCAAATCCGTTGATTGCAATTCTTTTTGCCATAATATTCAGTTCGTTTAATTTTGGTGAAAATAGATTGGGAAAAACAAGGTATGAACAGTTTGGTTAATAACTGTGTTTAAGGTCAGGGTACGGTTACAAAAGCGGCGCAAAAGTAAGCAAACCGACAGCGGATTTGACGTTGCATCTGTGTAAAAAAATATTTTTTGCCCGCGGCTTTGTTATTTTCCCGAAGGTCATATCTTTGCCCCCGCTTTTGAAAAAAGCATCCATCTGATGATGGCCCGTTCGTCTAGGGGTTAGGACGCCGCCCTTTCACGGCGGAAACACGGGTTCAATTCCCGTACGGGCTACTAAAACGAAAGCCATCCTTTTCAGGATGGTTTTTTTTTTGGTTGCAGAATCATAAAAAAACCGCACACAGCAACCTGTATGCGGTTTTTCACTTCCGTCAAAAAGTTTAGGCGACCACCTCTTTCACCAAGTCGGCAGCCTCTTGCAATAGGATGGCCGATTTCACTTCGAGACCTGATTCGTCGATAATCGTTTTGGCCATATCCGCATTGGTGCCTTGCAGGCGTACAATGATGGGCACCTTCACATTGCCGAGGTTGCGGTAAGCATCAACCACCCCCTGTGCTACCCGGTCACACCGGACGATGCCGCCGAAAATGTTGATCAAAATAGCTTTCACCGCAGGATCTTTCAGGATGATTCGGAAACCCGCCTCTACCCTGGCTGCATCTGCCGTGCCCCCCACATCGAGGAAGTTGGCAGGATCGCCGCCCGATAATTTTATAATGTCCATGGTGGCCATTGCCAAACCGGCCCCGTTCACCATGCAGCCAACGTTGCCATCTAATTTAACATAGTTAAGGTCGTGTTCTTTGGCCTCCACCTCTGTGGGGTCTTCTTCATCCGTATCGCGCTTGGCCTCTAAATCTTTGTGGCGAAAGAGGGCATTGTCATCGAGGGCTACCTTGCAATCTACGGCTATGATGCGGTCTTCGGCGGATTTCATGCAGGGGTTTATCTCAAACAATGTGGCATCGGCACCTACAAAAGCGGCGTAAAGATTGCGCACGAATTTCGTCATGTTTTTGAAGGCCAGCCCGCTCAATCCCAAATTGAAGGCCACCTTCCGGCATTGAAAGGCCTGCAGACCAAGCTCGGCATCGACGTATTCTTTGTGCACGAGATGCGGCGTTTCGGCAGCCACTTTTTCTATTTCCATTCCACCTTCGGTGGAATATATAATCACATTGCACTTGCGCTCCCTGTCGGTGAGGATGGAGATGTAGAATTCTTTGCAAGCGTTGAAATCAGGGCGGTAGCTGTCTTCACCGATAAAAATCTTGCGCACCAATTTCCCAGGTCCGGTTATTCCACCCGGAGTCTGAGGCGTTTTGAGCATCATGCCGAGAATATTACCGGCGTGTTCTTTCAGTTCATCGAGGTTTTTGGCCAATTTCACACCCCCGCCTTTGCCGCGGCCACCGGCATGGATTTGAGCTTTTACGACCACCATATCAGTGCCCGTTTCTTCTCTTATTTTGCGCCAGGCTTCGACGGCTTCATCCAGCGTTTCAGCCACGAAGCCATCCTGTATGGCGACGCCGTAACCTTTCAGCAATTCTTTTCCCTGATATTCGTGAAGATTCATGGTCCAATCATTTTTAATCGTAACTACTCTGCAACGAGCAGACCTCTTTTTCTACTGCGGCAAATAACCACAGGCGCATGCTACACAAAAAGAAAAGAAGTTTGCTTGTCGTCTGGTGGCAAGCTACATTTTGTCAAAAAATAAAAACGGGGCGAAGGTAAAAATTCGGTGGGACAAACAAATGCCCTTCCACAGTGATTTATATGCGGAAGGGCATTCGTGTTATCAGAAGGACAGTGTGAGGCCCAAACTTGGCAGAATGGGCAGTTGGTTTACCCTTTGATTTCTTATTCTGTCAAAGTAGAAAATATTGTCGCGACTATAGGCATTGGTGGCGCTTGCCACCACTTCAAGCTTAGTGTAGCGCCCAAAGCTTACAGTCCGTTTCAGCGATAAGTCGAGACGATGGTAATACGGGAGCCGTCCTCCATTCCGTTTGCCATCGAGCACAATGCCTATGTCACCATTACCGGTTATTGGATTCGATTCCAGGCCATTATCAAAATTAAAATCGTTGTAGAAACCCTGGGTCAGCGTAAATGGAAATCCCGAACCGAGATTCCACCGGGCCGCAGCCTCCCACTCTTTCTTTTCCCCAAATTGGTAAGTGGCCAAC
>CAZPHZ010000261.1:0-4613 GCA_964586035.1 uncultured Saprospiraceae bacterium | reverse complement strand
TTCTGCTTTGCTGCCTTTGAGCACTACGCCTCCAACGACTCCGTCGCCCAAAATTACGAGTAGCATGGTGCCTATGAATTCGCCCCAGAATGGTGTCATGTTGGTATTCGTTTGGTGAAAATTGAAAAATTCGGACTAATCGTTTTAAACCTATCCGGCCCAAAAAACAAAATTTGCCAAACAATTTACTCTTCTTTCACCTTATATTTGCAACTAAAATGCTCCCTAACCACAACGCTCTACCCCAGAAATGCCTAATTCCCTTACTTAGAGTTTGTTCAAAATTTTGATTCAGTAGAAAAAGTCTATTTTTTTTTTGATGATACCTCGTTGAAAAAATGGTCTGCAAAATAGATTGCTCTCCTTTTCTGCCGGCGTATTTCACAAAAATGACTTAACGCTTTTGATGGCGAGATCCGAATCAAAATCAAACTCTGCATATTTTGGTTTCACAGAAAACTACACGGAAATGCTTAGCATTTTTAAACTCCCCTTCAAGGGAAGAACGCTCACCATCAGTGGCCCGAGCTTTCTTCCCGGCCTTGCCATTCATCTGATAAGGAACCGCCTGAAAAGTGGTAAACCTGTAGATGATATTTCGCAATTGGCAGACGCCACTATGAGAGAACTCGAATCGATGCAGCAAGAGGTAAATGAAGCTCCTCCCGAAGACCAGTATGAAGTGATGGTGGCTGCTCTTCGCCGCATTGAAGAAGAATTGGATTGATAAGGAGAGGCACCGATTTGAAACCGGCAAAGACTACAACTAAAGCCACCGGTATCTGAAAGATTGCTAAATACAAAACGGATAAGCCAACCGGCCTATCCGTTTCTTTTTTGAACTGCTGTGAGCAAGCGCTATTTCTTGTGCCGGCCGCCGCGACGACCACGCCCGCCACTATTACCTCTGCCACCGGAAGATTTGGAATGGCCACCACGCTGTCCTCTGCCGCCGGAAGAAACATTTCTGTTTTGGCGTATCGGCCCTCTGGAAAGATTGTCCAAAAAGGCATCTTTCATCATTTTGAGCTTGTTCCCTGAAAGGTGCTCCAGGTCTTCGATGATGATGTCATCGCTGACGTAATACTCTCTGTTCCAGGTTTTGTAAGCGAGCTTCATGTAGGAGCCAATTACCTGTACGAAAGCGTCTTTTTTTGGACCATCCTCCATCGATATGGCTTTGGCTATCAATTGTTGCACGTTGCTGCCATAGTGCCGGAAGCGGGTATCCTTCGCCGGATACTCTACCCTATCGGGTTTTTTATGGCAGGATTCCGGGGTGGGTTTTACTCCACCGGGAGGGGGGATATCCAAATCGTAATTAGCTATTTGAAACAAATGCCTCCACAGTTTGTCCACATAATCTTCCAGGTTTCGGTTCTGAGGATGCATCTGCATCATGAGGCCTATGATTCGCTCTGCGAAATGTTGCCTTTCTGTCGGGTCCTCAATTTCTTTTACATGATTTATCAAATTCTGCACATGCCGCCCGTATTCCGGGATGATGAGAAACTCTTTACTTGAATTGTATTCCATTGTATAAAATTGATGGCCGAATACTCTCGAAGAACAAATGATTCTCTTTGTGAGAAAGTCATTCAATCTTCGACGAACGGCCGGAACTACTTTTTTATTCTACGGTGACGGACTTCGCCAGGTTTCGGGGTTGGTCGACATTGCAACCCCGCAACACGGCGATATGGTACGACAACAATTGCAATGGGATGACCGAAAGCAAAGGCGTCAAGGGTTCTTCGATTTCAGGAATTTCAATGGTATAGTCCGCTATATTGCCTATTTCTTTATCCCCAGTCTGTACAATTGCAATGACAATGCCCTTTCGTGCTTTTATCTCCATTATATTCGACACAACCTTGTCGTAGGCACTTTTGTTCGTGGCGATGACAATGACGGGCATGTTTTCATCTATAAGGGCAATGGGGCCATGTTTCATTTCAGCTGCGGGATACCCTTCCGCGTGAATATAGGATATTTCCTTCAGCTTGAGGGCACCTTCCAAAGCCACCGGAAAATTGTGGCCACGCCCCAAATACAAGGCATTGGGCGCATGCTGAATTTCCCCGGCGATGTATTTTATCTTTTCGTTTGTAGCTAGAACTTCTTCAACTTTTGCCGGCAATTTGTCAATTTCCAAAAGCAATTTTCTGAAATAATCTTCCGGGACAACGCCCCTTCTGTGGCCAATCTGCAAGGCCATCAGCGTGAGTATAGTCACCTGAGCGGTAAATGCTTTTGTGGAAGCTACCCCTATTTCAGGCCCGGCGTGAATGTATGAGCCAGCGTGTGTCAGCCGCGCGATTGATGAACCCACAACATTTACGATGCCGTATAAAAAGGCGCCATTTTTTTTCGCCAATTCCAATGCAGCATACGTATCGGCTGTTTCACCGGATTGCGATATGGCTATCACGACATCGCGCTCCGTGATGACCGGGTGCCGGTATCTAAACTCAGAGGCATATTCAACCTCTGCTGGTATGCGTGCCAGCTCTTCGAAAAGATATTCAGCGATAAGACCAGCATGCCAGGAAGTGCCGCAACCCAGGATTATAAATCGCCCGGCTGTAGTTATCCTTTCAAGATGATCATCCATGCCTCCGAGTTTCACCCAACCCTCACGTGCATTCAGCCTGCCACGCATGGCATCGCGAATGGTAACGGGTTGTTCGTGGATTTCCTTGAGCATGAAATAATCGTAACCGCCCTTTTCCATGCGGCTGATTTCCATTGTCAATTCTTCGACAAACGGGGTGTAAATCTCGTTGTGAAGGGTCCGTATTTCGTATTCCCCGTTTCTTTTAACGAGGGCTATCTGTTCGTCGTCGAGGTAAACAACTTTTTTGGTGTGCTCCACGATGGGAGTGCCATCGGAGGCAAGGTAAAATCCCTCTTTACCAATGCCGATGACAAGTGGGCTTCCTTTGCGTGCGGCCACTAATTTGTCGGGATCCTGCTTGTCCATCACCACGATGGCATAGGCACCCACCACCTGCGTAAGCGACTCTCTTACGGCATCTTCAAGGGCCAGGTTATTTCGCTTCTGCGCCTCTTCAATCAAATGCACGAGCACTTCCGTGTCAGTCTCGGTCTCAAAAACATGGCCTTCTTTTTCTAAAGCCATTTTGAGCAGACCGTAATTTTCAATAATGCCGTTATGCACCAACACCAATCTGCCATTGCCGGAAATATGAGGGTGGGCATTTAAGTCACCGGGTTTACCGTGGGTGGCCCACCGTGTGTGGCCAATGCCGGTATTTCCCCGAAGGTCTTTTTGGTTGGTATAATCGAGGAGTGCCTGAACCTTGCCTTTTTTTTTGTAAATATTTATGGATCCGTTCAGCAGGGCAACGCCTGCACTATCGTATCCACGGTACTCCAGCCTTTGCAGGCCTTTGATGAGAATCGGAAAAGCCTCCTGCTTCCCGATGTAGGCAACAATACCACACATGATTTAGCAATTTGGGTGTTACAATGTTTTTACGCCGGCGAAAAGGAACATGGCCGTTGTGCAAAAGTATGGTTCTTTGCCTTAATACCTGGTAAAACTAACATTCAATTTCACCGGATGTGCGGAATGCCCCGGTCCGGCGAGTACAACCCGGGAGGGATGCTCCGCCCGATTGTACACAGTGACCAATAATTTTTTCGTCTTACTTCCATCCATCATACTTTGAAAATGGCTGGTAATATTAAGCTTGTATGTATTGTCAGAAGAATCGAAATCGCCGCCGAATATTTCATTGAACTTATTTCCCGCACGATTGATAGCCATCTGCACATCATCAATGATGATTTTTGTGGTATCATCTACTATTTCGGAGATAATAACCTGACCCACAGGATCGTAATCTTCAAAATCCTGCATTAAATTTTCCACCGTAAATTCCAGCTCGGCGCGGTTGACTATTACCTTTTCGAAATCCTCGACATAAGGAATTTCTACCTCTACGCTCAATCCTTCCATGCCCTGTAGAAATAGCAAGCTGTCATCTTCTGCCGTAGCATCGGCAAACGCCCCGGATATGGAACCAATGTGGTCATTTTCCATATAAGTCGTTACGACGTCGGAGGTAAAAATGGGGAAAAAATAATTATTGTAAACAGTATCCTTGTGATAATACACCCTGATGCCGGCGATAGATGAACGGAGGTTAAAACTCAGCATACCTGCGTTTTGCGAAGCAGGAGAAATACGGATGCCCTTGAAGAATGCCGAGAATAAACTATCTGTGGAGAAATTGGATTCAGCGGCAGTAAAAAATTCATTGCTGAAAGTTTCGTTCAGGGGTATTCTGAGCTGAGGTTCAACTCTGACAAAGACAGAATCATCACCAGGCACTGCCAGGGTTACGGAGTCTGTCGCATTGGGAGTAAACTGAATGTGACCGATGGCGCCGGGCTTTACCTCAAACGACTGGTTGGAATAATAAACCGAATCCTGGTTCAGGCTTTCAGCCAACTCAAAAATGTCGAGGTCAAAAATTTCATTGGAAGTTCTTCCATAAAAATAATCGGGCTGCCAGGGCAATACAAAAACCATGGAATCGAGTTCGGCATCCGCAAAATCCGGCAGGGAGCTACTCTCGCTGACT
>CAZPHZ010000260.1:0-4615 GCA_964586035.1 uncultured Saprospiraceae bacterium | reverse complement strand
TGAGGGAAACGCTCGTCGGAGATGATGGCTACCGACGGCAGGTATGAATTATTGCCGGCCGGCCGGCTCCAACCGGAGGCCTCAGCAGTAGTATTTTTTCCCATGCCGCAAAAGTAGCTAAAGCTGATTGAATTGGCGCAATTGGCAACATTTTTCGGAGGCGGCTACTCAAAGCCGGGAGCTGAATGTATAGGCTCCTATCAAGTGGTCGTACCTGCTGCCAAAGGGCCGGTAATACACCAGGATGGTGTAGTTATTTTTGGCCTCGAACCAGTTGCCTTCGGTTTCTTCGAAATCAATTTCTCCGGTGGCTTTATTTACGGCGGCATAGAGGTAGTTGTAATATCCCTGTTTCAGCAGCAGTTTCCCCACGTAGGCATTCACCGCCGGGTTGTAAACCATGCGGCAGTCCGACCTCAACTCCCAGTCGGACAGGCCGCCGAAAATATACACGTCGTAATCGTACATTTCACCGGGACTTTTCAGTGTAAAAAGGACGTTTGCGTAATCGCTCTCTAAATCGTTATTATCCTCTTCGAGGGTTTCGATGACGAAGTTGCCGTTGATGTCTTCAAATTCGCGGTAGCCGCCATTGCTGCGCTTTTTATCCTGGTAGAGACTCACTTCGTAAAGGTCGTTGATATAATCGACGTATTGGATGTTTTCCGAGCCATACCGGAGGCTGCGCAAATCGAGGTAGCGAAACTCCTTGCCCGCCGGGAAAACAATTTTATCCTGATAGTCGAAAACCTGCTCTTCCGCCCGCGAAAACAAGGGCTTGAGGTTCGTGATGGCATTGTCCCACCGGCCGTTTTGCATCACTGTCACCGAAAGCTCCTGCCGGGGGTTTCGTATCTCAAACCCCTTGTGGGTAATGGTGAAATCTACCTCCTGGTGGGTACGGCTTTTGCTCACCTTCGCCGGGCGCACCACGTTGGGAATCACGCTGACCACCGGCTCCACCACCATAAAACGCCGTGTGATGGCCAGCCTTTTTTCATCCTCATTTTCATATACTTTCAACAAGTAGTTGCCCGACTTGGTGAATTGCATGTCCTCGTTGGGCAGGTAGAGGTAATAATGCGTGTAGATGGATTTGGTCTTGAAAGAGTAATCGTAATCGTCGATGACTTCTTCGGTGAACCCGTCGATATATTCTGTTTCGGCGAGGTTGGAAGGCTGCCAATCCGCATCGCAATGCACGATAGTGTACACATACTCCCTGTAGTCGGGGCTGAGGTCGTCGAACGACAATTCCAAGGCAGTATTTGAACGCAGATTCACGATGGGCATGCTCAACAGCAACCCCTCCACGTGAAATTTCACGGACTTGATGTTATCGAGATACGTGTAATCTTCATAGCGCAGATTTTCATCCTGCCCGAAGGTCAGGAAAGGAAGGAGCGTAAAAACGAGGAGCAGTAGTCTTTTCATTTGTAAAATTTATCTGGTGCTGCTGGGAGGGGAGTCAAAACCATAACCCATCAGCGTCTTTCAGCATCGAAAAATGTATAAATCCTAACTCGTCCATGGCGAATCTTTCACCCGGAAGCGCCACTCCCAATGAGCGCATTCACCCGCATAATCCACACCCACTCTCTGCCCGGCGAGTATGTCGGTTCCGGAGATTTCCACGCCCCTGTCTTCAATCCAAATGGAGCTGTCCGGTGCCGTCAGGTTGAGGCCTGAATGCTCCGTGCGGATGCCGAGGGCCTTTGTAAGAACGCCGGGGCCTGCCGTTAATTGCCGCCGGGGTTTTACCATATTCCGCCGTTGCAGCATCAGTGCCACGTTGTCTGCCGGCTCCACTGCCCGCACGAGCACGGCGTGGGCCATGCCCTCCGCCCCCGTCACCACATTGAACAGATGGTGGACGCCGTAACAAAGGTACACATAAGCCACACCTCCCTCCCGGAACATGACCTCTGTGCGGCGAGTGCGCCGGTTGTTCCAGGCATGGCTGGCTTTGTCCTCCGGGGCACGGTAGGCCTCGGTCTCCACGATTTTTCCTGCGGTGATTTGCCCGTCGAACCGGGTCACGAGATATTTCCCCAAAAGCTCCCGGGCAATTTGAACGACATCGTCGCGGGTATAGAAGTCTGGGGGGAGTTTGTTCATGCGGTTGACTGTGAGGGGCGAAGGTAGGAAATTCACCGTTGAAGTAAATTGGGACTGACAAGTTCGCAGTGATAGAATTCACCGATGGGAAAACGGAGGTGTTCCAGGGGGACGTGATGCTGGAGCGGTGAGGAGTTCCCTCGTGCCAAATCATTGTGGTTTAGGCATAAGAGCTATTCCAAAACAATCAGCTTCCCACTTCCCACCTGCCTGCCTTCGGCTCGTACCTGCCAGAAGTACAAGCCCGGCGATACGCCATTCAGCATCACGGAAAACTCTGGTTGGCCCGGTGGCAGAGGCTCCCTCAGCACCACTTGACCGAGTTGATTTAATAGAACCCATACGCCGGACATGGCAGCCGGCAATGCTATATGCACCTCCCCGGTCGCCGGATTGGGATACACCCGCACCGCTACCTGCGGTGGAATCACCAACGGCGCTCCCACTACAATGGAGCTGTCGCAGAAGGGATAGGGCGTGCCGAGGCGGTAGTTAGGGAAATTAGGCTGGGAAAAATTATTGACCGCAGGAAGCGGCACTCCCCGTTGCTCGAAGCCGCAAGCTAAGCCGGCGTTGTCAGGATAGCGGATGATGTGGAGATGCTGTGCACCATTTGAAGCAATCATGTAAATGCGGCAGTCGGGGCCTAACTGCATATGCCAAAAAGTAACGGAGGAAAAGCCTAAAAACTTGTAACCGTCGTATTCTCCAACCAAATTTTTAGATGCCTGAATATCTGAGACTTCTGTGTCGAACTGCCAAAGTTTTATCGTTGTGGAAACATAGAGATATCTGGAATTGGGAGAGAAGGAAAGGCCGCCAACATAGGTATCGGTCGTGTCAGCGAATAGTTGTTGGAAATTGCTTAGCTCGCCAGTGCTGCGGTCGAAATCGAACAGGAAAACATTGTCCCTGGAATTGTACCACGCATACTTAGTCCCGTCCGGAGAAAAGCAAGCCTGACCCGAACCCATGCCCCAAGGGTTGGGGTCTAACCCGATTTTTTGTTCTGTGACTCCTGCAATTCCATTTGAAGTGAGAAGCACTTTGAAATACTTGTTTTCATTAGCCTTTGGCATCATTACCCACCAATCCTCGTTGTTGGCATGGCGAACTGCAGTTAGAGCTCCGTATAGTGTATCGACGACGATCTCTTGGTTTTTTTCAACCACGGCTCCCATTCCATTGTTCAAATCCATATTTATGGATGAATAGTATAATTTATCGGCAAAAATCAGGTAAACAGAAGAACTACCCTTTGTTAGGGCTACGTGAAAAAGAAAGTATTTTTCGGGATATCCAGGCTGAGGAATAATAATGGCTCCTTTTGGAACTCGGTAACCAGAATCAGGACATTGATTTTCAAAAATAGACCCGGGATTTAAACCATCCCCGTTTTCCATAATTTGGTGAGAGGCATCGGCAATATAGCAGCCATTGGTGTAGAAAAGTAAATTTCCATTTTCATCACATATACTAGCGTTTGCTACAGAAAAGTATGTACCCACAAATTGTTTCTCAATTTCCAAAGTGTCGTAATTAAAACTCATCACATTGGTGCCATAAAATGAGGTTGTGTCCTCAGGTGTAGTTCCAGACAACCACACGTAATCGTATTTGGCCTGCGAGAAAGTTGTTGTTTGAACCAGGATAATTGAAAGCAGGGCTAAAGGAAATCTCATTGAAACTTATTTGCGTAAGGAACGTGAAAAAAACAACCTATAAAGGTTTGTACAGAATAGTGTAATTCCACTTTGGCAATTTTTCATCAAAAACGATGTAGTTGCCAATGTTGGTTTTAAACTCCTGTGCGTACTGTCTTTCGGCTTTGTAATCCCTGTTGTTGACGGTTACATCAACGGACAATCCTGTTTCGGTTGAAGTTTTTTCCGATAGTTGTTTGACAATTTGGATATTCTTGAACACAGTTCCTTGCCAGGCCCTGTGGACGTGGCAGAACAACCGGCGTTCAATGGGATTGTACTTGGAACAATACGTAGGGTAATGTGCCACTACAATGTTCACCTGGAGCCGTTGTGCCAGCTTGTACAAGTCTTCTTTAAAAATGTAATGCCGGCAGTTGTTCGAGCCGCCGCTGTCGCACAGGAACAACATCCATTCTTTGCCATCGTACTTCCATTGTAGTTGCTTTTGCCAGAAGTACTCGAAGTTGTGGCAGACAAATTCGGAGGTATCCTTGTGCCATTTAGGGGAAATCAGGCCCGGTGGAAGCTCTATTTCGAGTTTTATCAGTTTTGAGTGAAGCGTTTTTATGTTCCATCCATATTCATCTGCAATTTGCTGCATTGTTTTGCTGCCGGAGGGAATGGAGGGAATGGAGGGACGAGGCACCTTGTTCATAATTGGAAATTTGAGTGGAGCGTTTCAGAGCGTTAATTACAAATATACCCCCCCCCACCCTAAATATTCTAAACGAACACCGTTAAATTCTGGGAACCGATTTTTACAAACCAATAATCACCATGTCGGAGCCTCG
>CAZPHZ010000259.1:0-4638 GCA_964586035.1 uncultured Saprospiraceae bacterium | reverse complement strand
CCGGGCCAGGTTGCCCAATTTTTCCCGGTACATATCTCCTACCCAATGGCGGGTTCCCCCTGGGGTGAATTCCGTATCCCAGGTATCGGGGCTGTCGAGGGTATCGAAGAGGTTTTCAAAATTGTAAAAACCGATGCAGGCCGCTTTGAATTGGCCTCCCTGGCAAATTGCAGAAAACCGAAAGGCCAGAAGGAAAAGTAAGGTGGTGTATTTAATCATGAAGGGTTAGATTTTACCAAAGGTTAAAACGCTTAATTTTGTGACTAGCCGGAAAAGACGCACGAATCAGGACAAAAAAAATTCTAGATAGATCAAATCTCTAAAAAATGCCGGAGACGGCACCATGCACAGCGGAAAATTTCCCTCAAATTGAACATGGTGTTCTGCGAATGTTATATTTGCGTACTTAACCTAACTGCATGAAACGAGTACTACTTCTTCTCTTTTTCACAACTACATTTTCCTTATTTTCCATTAGCCAAACCACCAAAATAAGTGGCTACGTACATGCCGCAGGTGGGGAAAGACCCGTGGCAAACGTCACAATAGCCACCACAAGCAGCACCACAATAACTGGTGAGGATGGCTCTTTTACACTCGAAATTTCCGGGCAGCCTGAAACGACAAACCTGTATTTTTCGAAGCAGGGCTTCAATGACCTGCATTGGGAGGTAGCCATTGGCAACAGGGAACAGATTTCCGTTGGCGTGGTATACATGTCTGCTTTAAATGACGAGCCTTCCGGCAAAGATGTCATTACCGGTGAAGACCGCATCCCCGTCATCACGCTGACCGGCGGCGAGGAAGAGTCGGAATTGGGTAGCCAGAACATTTCGGGAATTCTTTCCGCCTCCCGCGACCCCTTCATTGCGGCAGCAGCTTACAACCTGTCAAGCGGCGGCTTCGACATACGGGGCTACCGCTCGGAGTCGGAGGTGTACTTCAACGGCATCCCGGTGAATAACCTCGAAAACGGCGCTGTATATTGGAGCGTATGGGGTGGCCTGAACGACGTGACCCGCAACAGGGAATCCACGATAGACCTCAGCGCTACGGCGTTCACGTTCGGTGGCGTTGGTGGCGCCACTGAATTCGATACCCGCGCCTCGAAACAACGGGTACAGCGGCGTTTTTCCTACCTGTTCTCTAACCGCTCGTACCAACACCGCCTCATGGGCACCTGGTCCACGGGGATGCTGCAAAACGGCTGGGCATTTTCTTTTTCTGCCTCCAAACGCTGGGCACAGGAAGGCTATGTGCCGGGTACGTTTTACAACGCATACGCCTGGTTCGGCTCCATAGATAAAAAAATCGGCCGCCGCCATCTGCTCAGCCTCACTGGCCTCGGTGCTCCTGTACGCCGCGGCCAGCAGGGCGCCGGCACAGAAGAAGTGAACAACCTGGCGGGGACTCATTTTTACAATCCCAATTGGGGGTACCAAAGTGGAGAAAAACGCAACGCAAGGGTGATCAATTCCCACCAGCCGCTGTTCATCCTGCGTCACGACTGGGACCTCGGTGGCAACGCCACACTGACTACTGCTGCGGGCTATCAGACCGGTCGCTATGGCCGCACCCGTCTCGACTGGTTCAACGCCCCCGACCCGCGGGCCGACTATTACCGGAAAATGCCGAGCTACTTCGCTCTCGATAATGCCGAAGTAGCCGCTGAAATTGAGCAGATTTACAATAACAACCCCAACCTGTTGCAGCTACAATGGGACGACTTTTACGAGGCCAACCTTACCAATGGAAAATCGTACAATGGCGAGCCGGGAAACTGGTCGCAATATGCCGTGGGCAATGAGCACTCCGATGCCGAAAAAATCAATTTCAATTCTACTTATCAAAACGCTGTTTCGGATCACCTCACCGTGAATTTCGGCGTCACATACCGGAATGAAAAAACGCATTATTTCAAAGAGATGGACGACCTGCTCGGCGGCGATTATTTCGTCAACCTCGACAGGTTTGGCCTCGACCCGGAGCTACCCGCTGATTTTGCCCGCAACAACCTCGAAAACGACAACGTCATCGTGCACGAAGGCGACATTTACGGCTGGAATTACGACATCACCAACGTGCAATCCAGCACCTGGCTGCAGGGACAATTCAGCTACCGCAAAGTGGATTTCTTTTTGGCGGGTACCGCCACAAAAACGCAATTCTGGCGAACGGGATACTACCGCAACGGCCGGTTCCCGGATAGCTCCCTGGGCGATTCTGAAAAACAGAGTTACACGAATTTCGGTGCAAAAGGAGGCGTGACCTTTAAAATTAACGGACGCAATTATCTGTATGCCAATGGTGCCGCTTTGACCCGCGCTCCCGATGCGCGCAATGCTTATGCATCGCCGCGCAAACGAGACCAGGTGGTGCCCGGCCTCACCGATGAAACGGTGTACGCCACCGAGGGGGGCTACCAGCTCAAATCGCCCAATGTGAAGGCAAGGCTTACTTTTTATTACACGCAGTTTAAAGACGGCCTCAAGTTGAACCGCTTTTTTCTGCCCGGCGACATTTCCAATTTCGGTTCCTACATCCTCACCGGCCTCGACCGGCAGCACAAGGGAATGGAACTGGCCCTGCAGGCCAAAATAACCCCCACGCTTTCGGCGAATGGCGTGGCAGCTCTGGGCCGGTATGTGTACACTTCCCGGCCCAACGGCGTTTTCATTCAGGACGACGACGGTGTGATACGCGACCGCGGCACCATCTACATCAAAGATTTCTTCGTGGCGGGCACCCCGCAAACGGCGTTGAGTTTCGGTCTCGACTACCGCTCGCCAAAGTACTGGTCGGCAAGCGTTACGGTAAATTATTTCGATGGCACCTATCTCGACATCAGCCCCGAGCGGCGCACAGCCGACCAGGTTTTCGGGCTGGAACGGGGGTCGGAATTTTACAATGCCATCGTCAACCAAACCAAAGCCGCCGATGCGTGGACGGTTGATTTGTTCGCGTATAAATCGTTTAAAATCAATCGCAACACGTTTTTTTACCTCACGGCGGGCGTCACCAATTTGCTCAATGCTTCGGTAGTGACCGGCGGTTATGAACAGCTGCGCTACCAGCGGCAGGATGTGGAGCGCACCGGCATCAATGTGTTTCCGCCGAGGCGGTTTTACGCCTATGGCACTAATTTTTTCATCATGGGCGCTATACGCTTCTGATGCTTTCTCAAATAATTAACAAGCAAAACTTTCAAAATCTGTGATAATGACAAGCCTGACCAAGCGTTTCATCCCATTTATACTGGCCGCTTTCGGCGCCATCGCCCTTTCCTCCTGCATCGATGAAAACTTCGACCAGCCGCCCACGGGCGGGTCGCCATTGCCGGACGGCATCGCCAATACCTCCATTAAAGAACTGAAAGCGAGGCACACTTTGGGAGCCCTCGAAACCATTACCGAAGACCTCATCATTAAAGGTGTAATCGTGGCGGATGATGCCACTGGCAACTGGTACCGCACCTTCGTGCTGCAGGATGAAACGGGTGGCATCGAAGTGACGGTGGACCTGGCCGACAGCTATGTTTTTTACCCGGAAGGACGCGAGGTGGCCATCAAATGCAATGGACTGGTACTCGGCGATTACAACGACCTCGTGCAACTCGGGGGTTACATCGCCAGCGACAACACGCTCGGCCCCATCGTGGATGTGACGGAGAAGATAGTGAAAGGAGCCCTCACCGATGTGCCGGCACCTAAGAGTCTGACTTTCAACCAACTCTCTCTCAATGATGCAAGTACGCTCGTAACATTCGATGACGTGCAGTTTGTCACCGCCGACACCAGCTCCACCCTCGCTGACGCGCTGCACCAGTCCGCATCGAATCTCAATATTGAAAACTGCGCTTTCGAAAGTATCGTGTTGCGCACCAGCGGCTTCGCCGATTTTGCCAATGAAAATGTGCCTGACGGTGGCGGCAGCATCACTGGCATCCTCGGCGTATACCGCGGCGATTACCAACTCCTCATCAGGCGTTTGAGCGACCTGTCGCTCGACGGCAACCGTTGCGTATTCGACCCCTGTGCCGGAGCTTCCGTGGTGGTTGTGGACGCCATCGACGAAGATTTCGCCGGAGGTGTAAACAACGACAACGTCGTCATCAATGGCTGGACCAATGCGGCAACAAAGGGTACCCGCCTCTGGATTTACAAGGAATTCGATGGCAACGTCTATACCCAATCCACGGCTTTCAACGACTCCAGCCCCGAAATGGAGAGTTGGCTCGTCACTCCCGGCCTGAACCTCAACGTCCCGAAAGTGCTGACCTTCGACTCCGCCAAAGCTTTCTGGACCCACGACGGCCTCAGTGTCTGGATTTCCACTGACTTCGTCTGCGACCCTTCAGCCGCCACCTGGCAGCCGCTCAACGCCACCCTCGCCGGTCAGAACGACGACGATCACGCCTGGATTCCCTCCGGTGACATCGATCTGTCGGGCTACACCGGTACTACTGCGTTCATCGGCTTCAAATACGTGGGAAGTAATAACAGCGGCCTGACCAGCTCATACCGGATTGACAATGTTGTTGTTGAATGAAGAATTGAAAATTAAGAATGAAGAATTAAGAATTAAGAATTGAGAATTGAGAATTGAGAATTGAGAATTGAGAATTGAGAATTGAGAATT
>CAZPHZ010000258.1:0-4656 GCA_964586035.1 uncultured Saprospiraceae bacterium | reverse complement strand
AATGAGCGAGAGAGATATCCCCACAGCACTGCTCGATGGCGCTACCCTCGGCGACACCTTATATTTCACCGCAAACGTGGGCTTTGGTGTAGAACGGTTTGTCACCCCCCGGTGGAGCGTATTCTTGCAGCCCAATTACCAACATTATCTGATGAAGCGGGGTATCGGAACCAACAAGGATAAATTTTACACCCTTTCCTTTTATTTGGGAACGAAGGTCAGTTTGAAATGATGAATGCGTGATGTATTTATCATTTGGCGGGCTTCACCTGCGAAACAAGCTATCATCGAGAGACCAGTGTCTTCAAGTCACTCGGTCACTACCTTCAGATTTGCGTTCCAATTATCGCCATCATCGCGGCACTTCCAGTTTCTTCATGATTTCTCCAATGACGTCTCCGGCATCGAAGCCCTCCATTTCCCGTTCGGGAGTGAGGATGATGCGGTGGTTGAGCACGGGATACGCAACGAAACGAATGTCATCGGGTGTTACAAAATCCCGGCCGTTCATGGCGGCGATGGCTTTAGAGGCTTTCAGGATGGCGAGTGAAGCGCGTGGCGAGGCACCGAGAAAAAGGTCGGCGTTGTGGCGCGTATTGTGCACTAAGGCGGCGATATAATCCATCAGTTCTTCCCTGATTTGCACCTGCTCAACGAGCGAACGGCAGCTGGCAATGCCTTTGGCAGAAAACACGGGCTTCACCTGTTTTTTTACCGCCATATTAAAATCGTTGCTGAACCGTCTCAGTATGGCCTTCTCCTCCTCTAATTCCGGATATTCCACGTTGATTTTAAATATAAACCGGTCGAGTTGCGCCTCCGGCAGCTTGTAAGTACCCTCTTGTTCGATGGGATTTTGGGTAGCCAAAACAAAGAACGGCTTTTTCATTGCGTGTGTAGTTCCATCCACCGTTACCTGATATTCCTCCATTACTTCAAAAAGGGCCGCTTGTGTTTTGGCAGGTGCCCGGTTCACCTCGTCGATAAGAACGATGTTGGAAAATACGGGGCCGGCATTAAATGAAAAATCGGAGGTTTTCATGTTGAATACCGTAGTGCCCACCACATCGCTTGGCATTAGGTCCGGTGTAAACTGAATGCGCGAGAATTCGGTTTTTAGCGTTTGAGCCAGGAGTTTGGCAGTCAGCGTTTTGGCGATGCCGGGAACTCCTTCGATGAGCACATGACCATTGCAGAAAAGTGCGGCCAACAAAAGGTCCATCATTTTTTCCTGACCGATGATAACTTTTCCCAACTCGGCTTTAATATTGGCGACTGCTTTGTAAACCGGAGAAAGGTCGAGCCGGTTTTTCGTCCATTCGGGAGGGTTGCCGGAGGTTTCCCCGGCTGGAGTTTCGTCCGGTGTCAGGCCGGAATTTTCAGAGTGGCCGGGAGGGTCGTTATCGTTCATCATATTCTAATTTTTCAAACTGGTGGCTTTTCGTCGTTCGCACCGTGTTGTTTTATTCTGCAGATTCCTCAATTCTGTCGCAATGTAAGTAAGGTTCTTGAATTAACCTTTCCGTTTAGAATCGTCATGAAAGTTCGAAGCCCTAATCTCACCGTCCTCATCCTTAATCAACCCAACTTTCTCGGGCCGTTTTTTTTATCAAAAAGAATCCGTCGCTACCTTGTGGCTGGTACAGTGGCATAAGAATCAGACTATCGGCGGGGGAGCGGATGATCCCATGCCGGTCTTCGGCGAGTATTTCGTCTTTGGAAACGGCCTGAAAATTTTGGTACCCGGGCCGCATCTTGAAATTGTCTTCCTGCCGTATGGAATGTACGTTGATGAGCTTAGCAATCTTCGGCAGGTCTTTTGAAAATTCAATCAGCAACTCATCGTGGCGATTTTCAACATCTTCGGGCCGCACGGCACCGATGCTTCGCATACAGTTGATAATGGCAGCCATGCATCGATTCACCGAAAGATGGTCGTCGTGTTGGCCCCCTTCGAAGGCCACTGCTACTGCCGGACAGGGGAAGTTGGACTTTGTGAAATAATGCAATGAGGTACCCTTGATTCCGTCGAGCAGCCCAGTGATGACAGGGGCATGAAGCCCGACGGCGATGCGAATAGATTCCGGTGCATCAGTCGCAATGGAAAAAATTCCTCCCCTCGCGGAGGTGGTGTGGAGGTCGAGTAGTACTATACTTTCCGGATTCAGTGCCGCCACCTCGGTGTCAATAATGAAAATGAGTTCGCTCAATTCCAATTCCTCAGCCTTCAGTTGGCTGCGCGGCGTTTGCCTTATGCGCTGCACTGTGTCAGGTTCCCACAGTCTGTTCAGGTCTTTTGCGACAAACCGCTGCTGGCCGTTGCCGAAAGCGCGGGTATTGCCGAGTAGCGCCAACATGCTGCCACGGTATTTAAAGCCGGGGTTTATCAAGGGTTCTCTTTCGAGTAAATGAACCACCGCTTTGAGTGCGTTGACACCTGCCGGCTCATTGCCATGCATGCCCGCCGTGCATATAAATAGCGGGCCGCCATCCTCTCCTTTATATTTTCCGATAATATGTTTTGACTCCATAAATCTACCGGCTACGATAGCCAGCCCCATCTTCAGTTTCGTTTTTGAATGCCGGATTTAGATAATTCAGATAGTGTGAACTCAACTTCCTCAAATGACGCTCCACTTAAAGCTGTTAGCCGCTCAATTCAATGAGGCAGAAGATTAAATACGAACACCACCAAAAATTTCAGTGTGAATGCCCAAAATTTGACCCAAAATCGCACAAAGTGCGAAGGTACACAAAAGAGAATTTCGGCGTACTGCTGTCGTGAGCTTATCGGGTGTTCTTCAAATCTGGTTGTATAAAAGGATGGCTGCCCGGGCAGATAGCACTGCCGAAATTCATTCTGCCGTGAAATTCCCGCCATCGTTGTAAACGATGCGCATTTTTCAAATCCCTTTTTGAAAATTGTGCGGAATCTAATGGTTTTACTGCACATCCAATGACCTGAACTCCCCGTCCGATACGGCCGAAAGCGGGCGGAATCCTTCGCCCTCCCATTGTCCGAAAATGGAAATCAGATGCCCGCCGCTGAAGGCCAGCATTTTCCAACCGGTTGCGGGTGCTGTTAGAACCGGAATTGTTTTCCGCTCGCTATCTACCAGTGAAAACGCATCGTTTTGAAATACGGGAATTACCTTGTCAAACTGCGCCGGAAACGGCCATAGCCAGGGCTGTGCCGAAAGGGCTTTCGCATGGGCACCGGCGAAAACCTTAAAAGAAGGATACCCACTGCCAATGCGGAAAGTTGGGTCTGTAATTTCGAAATCCTTGAGGAGTACCCGCTGAGGGCAGGCAGATGGGTAGAAGGTCACAGAACCCGCCAGCACATTTCCTGTGATATAACTCTGTTCAAAGCCGGCGCCGCCCCATGCGAAATCGAGGAGCAGGCAGGTGCGGCCACTTTCTTCCCCAATGAGCCAGGTGCGGCGGGCGCTGAGGCTGCCCTCCTCCTCTGTCTCGATTTGTCCGGCAATCAACCATCGGTCTTTAAGGCCATCTCCTGCCAATACATCTTCTTTTTTCGGGTTCACACCGGCCAGGTTGAGCAGGTCGTTTTGCAGCCCTTCTGGCAAATTTTGCCGGTTTTGAAAACCTTTTATAAGCAGGTAAATATCGCCAAGCTCCGCGAGCATTTTTTCTTGCCATTGGTCTTGCCCCATGAAGGCAGGCAATTGCCGGATGCGGCGTGCCAGGGTGCCGAGTTTGGCATCTACCATCCGGGTAGCAAGTTCTTGAAAATAATCGCTGCCCTGCCCTTCGAGACTGGCCAGACCCTGCCGGAAAAGGTCGGTGAGCCAGCTTTCCAATTCGGCGAGTCCGGCACCCATTTGAAAAATGCGCTTCTCCCGGGATTTTTCCCGTTTTACAGCAAGTACTTTTTCGGCTTCTTTGCTGATGGGGAGAGCAGGAGCCTTCTTTTTTTGCAGCCGTTCGTCTCGATTTTTAATCCAATTGGCCACATGTGCCGGCGGTTCTGCCACTTGAAAGACACCATTGCTTCGCAAAAAAACGAGGAGCAGACCGATGCCGTGTTTGCAGGGTTTGCGCCGTACGGGGCAGGTGCAGGAACAAGCAAGATGCTCCAGGTCTGCTTTCACATAGAATGGATCTGCCGGGTTGCCGTACTCCCCCCATATCGACCGGCCGTTGCCTTCGAGCAAATGCCACCGCCGGAAATACGCCACCTCGCGGGCACGCCGCGCCGTGCCTTCGTCGGGAGCGAGGGCGAGGATTTTTTTTTCGGAAACGGGCATGGGGGAGGTTGAGGAGGTTGAGGAGGTTGAGATGGTTGAGATGGTTGAGATGGTTGAGGGGGTTGAGATTGGTTGAGGAGAGTTGATTTTCAATAACTCATGTTAGGCATATTTCCACAACCCCAATAATTATCGGGACACAAAGTCACGCAAATCAAGGCCAAAGCAGTAGCTGTCTCAATGGAACTTTGCGGAAACTTCGCGATACATTGCGGGCAATACATCTTTGCGTAACTTCAGTTACTAATTGTTCATCCCGACCTTCGGTGCGGGACTTCCTTCGGTCGTTGTTCATTATTCACTGCTCATTGTTCATTGTTCACTGCTCATTGTTCATCCCGACCTTCGGTACGGGACTTCCTTCGGTCGTTGTTCACTGCTCATT
>CAZPHZ010000257.1:0-4723 GCA_964586035.1 uncultured Saprospiraceae bacterium | reverse complement strand
CTCTGGAGCCAGTATCTGGGAGAACTTAACAGCCCTGCCCTCAACTCCCCTCAACTTTTCTCAACTTTTCTCAACCTTTCTCAACCTTTCTCAACCCCCTCAATAAGGAACGATGTTTGGATAAAGACTTGCGCCCTCCCGTTCAAAAGATTTTAACATGAAAAACGCGGTACTGATTCTCTTCACCCTGTGGAGCATGGCCTGCACCTCCGGCGGTGTTGAAAAAAACGATGGCACCCGGGCGGCTCCCGTTCCGGCAGCCCTGAAGAGCGAGTCTGTCCCAGTTCCCGGCTCCCGCAACGCTGAGCAAATGGTGGCGGCGGGCTTTCATCGTTACGGAATAGAGAAAGGGCGGTTTATTTTTCGCGTGGATGGTGCGGTGAAAGGTACCGAAGTCATCTATTTCGACTACTGGGGCTGGCGGGAAGGTAAATACACCCGCACCGAAGCCGATGTGGGGGCTTACCATGAAAAGACCAACAAAGCCCAATTCCTCGATGGGGAGCGACGGTGGGAATACGACCCGAAAACAAACACCGCCAACTATTTCGACAGCCCCCAGGTACAGGCTTCCGCCGATAAATACGGCACCAAAGACATGGTGAAGGTAGGCGATGAAATGATTAAGAATATGGGAGGCGTGCGCTCCGGCACCGAGGAGTTTCAGGGCGTCATGTGCGACGTGTGGGAAATCGAAAAATACCGCACCACGCTGCACATGTGGCAGGGCCTCACTCTGAAAGAGCGCTCTTTCACCGCCAACATCCCCGTGGGTCGCACCTGCATTTCCATCCTCACGGATGGAGAAATGCCCGTGGATAAAATGACCGTGCCGGCGGGGGCGCAATTAAATAAACTGGGACAATAGTCCCCCTTCCCAATAGTTTTTCCCCTGACAAATCTTCGGCCCCAATTCAAAAGCACATGCCGCTTCAAGGCATGCCTTGCCAGTCCGGTGACTTTTCTCACACAATCGGACAAATTTATCCGATTAGACTTACCTTTGTTTTCATAAAAAAGAAAACATGTTTTCAAAAGCCTGTGAATATGGCATCAAGGCCATGATTTTTATTGCCCACGAAGATAATGTGGGCAGACGGGTGAGCCTGAAAGAGATAGCGGGAAGCATCGATTCTCCCGAAGCTTTTACCGCCAAGATATTGCAGCAGTTGCGCAAAGCGGACTTACTGAAGTCGGTGAAAGGGACAGCCGGCGGCTTTGAACTTAAAAAAGGAGGGAGCGACATCAGGCTCGCCGACATCGTGACCGCCATTGATGGCCTCAAGGTAATTACAGGATGTGGATTGGGGCTCGAGGCCTGCTCGGATGAAGCACCCTGCCCTATTCACCACAAGTTCAAGCACGTAAAGTCCAAATTGAAAGACATGCTCGAATCATCCTCCTTGCGGGATCTTTCGAACGGGTTTGATATGGGAAAGACGTTTCTTAAAAGATAGGTGGATTGAGGAGGACAGCCTTTGGGGAATGGAAAACTCAATTTTTAGACGTAACAATTATGCCTAATTATTAAATACTAAAATAATACAACATGGAAACATTATCTAAAAAAACCGTAGGCAGCCTGGTCGCTCAGAACTACAAAGCTTCGGCTGTTTTTGCCAAGTATGGCATTGATTTTTGCTGCGGAGGAGGGCGCACATTAGCCGATTCCTGTGCAAAGAAAAAACTCGACCTGGAAAAGGTGGAAGCAGAGTTGGCAGATACTTTAGCGAATAAACAAGACAGCGGCGTTGATTACAATACCTGGCCGCTTGATTTGCTCGCCGATTATATTGTGAAAACCCACCACCGCTATGTTGCAGAAAAAATCCCTATGCTTAGAGCCTGGCTCGACAAGCTTTGCAGTGTACATGGTGAGCGGCATCCGGAGTTACACCAAATCAGAGAAATATTCTTCCGGTCGGCCGCAGAGCTCGAAGGCCATATGCAGAAAGAGGAGCTTGTATTGTTTCCGCTGATTCACCAAATGGTGCAAGCCAAACAAGAAAATACTTCCATGAACCAGCATCATTGCGGTACAGTGCAAAACCCCATCTCTGTGATGGAGCACGAGCACGATGTCGTGGGGAATTGGTTTAAAGAAATCGCTGCTATTTCCGGTAACTTCACCCCACCGGAGGATGGTTGCACAACCTACCGGGTGACTTTTGCCACGTTGAAAGAATTTGAGGAGGATTTGCACAAACACATTCACCTGGAAAACAACATCCTCTTTCCAAAAGCTATAACACTAGAAAAGGAAATTTCATGAGCAACAAACCGCTAAAACGACATCCGGGCCTCATGGAGCTAAGCCGTGACCATCATCACGGTTTGCTCCTCTGTTGGAAAATAGAGGAGGGCCTGAAACGTGGCACTGAGCCGGAGTTAATAAAAAGGTATGTAGATTTTTTCGTCGAAAATCATCTGCAGCCGCACTTCCGGGAGGAGGAAGAATTCATATTCCCCCTGCTTTCGCAGGATCACCCATTGATCAAAAAGGCTCTTGCTCAGCACGAACTCCTCCGGCAACTGTTTGCCAAAAACACAGATCTGGTCGAAAACCTTGGCATCATCGCCGGTGCATTAGACGCTCACATACGCTTTGAAGAACGGGAGTTGTTTGAGGAAATCCAACGCAATACCCCGGAAGAGCAACTGACGGCCCTCACCACAAAGCTCAAAACCATTGAGGAAAAAGAGGACCCAGAAAAATGGGCAGATGTATTTTGGGTGACAAAGTGATTTGTCGAAATGTAATTGAGTGACAAAAGTCCCCTCTCGCCAATAACCGTTTAGACTAATTTGCAGTTTTAAAATAAAACTGCAAATCATGCGCATAACTACTCTCTTATTCATCGCACTTTCTTTCACTTTGCAAGCCCAAATCCGAACGGATGACATCCTCTGCAAAGACCTCGATTTCCTCATCGCCAAAGAACAACAGGCCCATCAGCAACTCGTTAACTTCCGGTCGAACCCTCTGACCGATGGCTACGACCTGAAATACCACCGGCTGGAATGGCAGGTGGACCCTGCCCAGAATTATATCCAGGGTAGCATCACCAGCTATTTCGAACCCAAAGATGCGGATTTTCAACAGGTCAATTTCGACCTGAATACCACCCTGACGGTGAACGAAGTGCTCTATCACGGCAGCACCGTTTCATTCACCCAACTGGGCAACGATATTCTACAGATTGACCTGCCAGAGGTTATCCCGGTGGGGCAATTAGACAGCGTCACGGTGGATTACGAGGGGGTGCCCGACCCCGGCGGATTCGGCTCGTTCGAGCAAACCACCCACAACGGCGACCCCATCATCTGGACCCTCTCCGAACCCTACGGCGCCAAAGACTGGTGGCCCTGCAAACAGGACCTGAACGATAAAATCGACTCCATCGATGTCATTGTAACCACACCTGAAGCTTATCGCGTGGGTTCCAATGGGGCGTTGGTGAGCGAGACACAGAGTGGCTCCGATAAGGTATACCACTGGAAACACCGCCATCCGATTCCTGCTTATCTCATTGCCATCGCCGTGACCAATTATGCCGTGTATTCAGACTATGTTCCGGTGCCGGGAAGCGACCCCGTGGAGGTGCTCAACTACGTATTTCCTGAAAACCTCGCCAATGCCCAAAGCTCCACGCCGAACCTCATTCCCGTGATGCAGCTCTACAATGAAAAATTCGGCTTGTACCCTTTTGCCGACGAAAAATACGGCCACGCCCAGTTCGGCTGGGGCGGCGGCATGGAGCACCAAACGATGACCTTCCTCGTGAATTTTTCCACCGGCCTCATGGCACATGAACTGGCTCACCAGTGGTTCGGCGACAAGGTGACCTGCGGCAGTTGGGAAGACATCTGGCTCAATGAGGGTTTCGCCACCTACCTCGATGGCCTGACCCATGAGTTTCTCGGCTCTGCCGAATCGTGGTACAACTGGAAAGCCAACCGCATCAACAGCATCACCAGCCAGCCCGGCGGCTCCGTATGGGTGGACGATACCACCAGCGTGAACCGCATTTTCAATGGCCGGCTGAGCTACTCAAAAGGCGCTATGGTGCTCAATATGCTGCGGTGGGTAGTCGGCGACGACAATTTTTTCCAGGCCCTGAACAACTACGAGAATGCCGCCGGCATTGCCTATGGCTACGCCAAAACCTCCGACTTGCAACATTATTTAGAATTGCAGAGCGGCCTCGACCTCACGGAGTTTTTCAACGACTGGTTTTACGGGCAGGGCTATCCGCTCTATGAAATCACGGCAGTTGCCGATAGCTACGATCTGACTCTTACCGTGCTACAGTACCAATCGGACCCCTCTGTGGATTTCTTCGAGATGCCCATCCCCGTCAAAGTGAGCG
Organism: uncultured Saprospiraceae bacterium; assembly: GCA_964586035.1. Taxonomy (GTDB): domain Bacteria; phylum Bacteroidota; class Bacteroidia; order Chitinophagales; family Saprospiraceae; genus UBA6168. The sequence continues at coordinate 353 of CAZPHZ010000257.1, read as the reverse complement.
GTGAAGGGCAGGATACCCTCCTGCGGCTCGACCATACTTTTTCCGGTCAGGTATTCGATGTAACGCTGCCCTTTAAGCCCGAAGCCGCTGAATTCGACCCCGACCTCTGGCTGATTTCAAAAGACAACGTGGTGGATTTCATCCTGACCGGCACCGATGAAGCCGGCGAAGTGGCGGTGAATATTTCCCCGAATCCAGCCGCTGAGGTGGTGCACGTGGTGGCTCCCATGCCCGTGCAGCGCATGGAAATCCGCAACGCGGCGGGCACGGTGGTGAGAACCCTCCGCCCCGCCTCTAACGACTTCGAGGCGAATGTGCAAGACCTCCCCGGTGGCATGTACCTCGCCGTTTGC
>CAZPHZ010000256.1:0-4733 GCA_964586035.1 uncultured Saprospiraceae bacterium | reverse complement strand
TGTCGATGCTCATGAATACTTTTTCTTTCCTGTTTTTGTAGAAGCCAGCGGCAGCCTGGTCAACAGGCAGCCCTCAGGCCAAAAGAAACAACACAGCGTTTGGTTCGGCAAGAGGCAGGGCCGCCATAGAAGGATGCCATTGAGTTACAGCCTTCAGTTGGGCTACAATTTGGCTGCGTCAACAGTTTTTGGAACCAATGAAAATGGAGAAACAATAAAAGGTGGTTGGCTGCTATATCCCGCTCTGGGAATTTTATTGCCTTCACGCCGTGGTCCCACCATACGGCTGGATGCCGGTGTTAAAATACAAACATTCAAGCGGAATTATAACCCTCCATGGGATGAGAATTACAGCGTCGTTGATGATGTGGTGTTAAAAAGTACGGCCATTCGGGCCACCTGGATATTTTAACAAAGCGCTCACTTAAGTCCCTCGAAAAGCCAGTCGGCGAGCAGTTGCCGGTTGGAGTTGAGGATGAGGCGTTGCTGGTCCTGAGGATGCCGGATGTTACCCAACTCGATGTACGCCGACGGAACTTTTGTTTCGCGCAGCATGTGTAGATCCCGGGAAGTCACAGAGCCATAGTAGCCGCGGTCATTGCGGTATTTTTTATAATTCGCTTCTACGCTTTTGTACAACTCTGTGGCGAGTTTTTTCCCTTTGGGGTCATCGGAATGGTAATAAAAATAAAGGTCGGTCTGGTTGCCCTTCGCTCTTGAATCCACGTGAATAATAATGAGTTTTTGGCTGGTGACTCCTTGTTTTTCATGCTTGTCAAAAAGCTCATTAATGACGTCGGAGCGTTGAAACAACCTGGGTTTTTGGCGGACCTCGATGGGCTTATTTCCCCAAACTACCTCGTCAGAGTCGCATTTCAGATACTTTGCGTCACGAATTCCATCGTTGCGGTCCCGTGTAATCATATAAGCGGTGGCCCCATGTGCCACGAGGTTGCGAACCAAACGCAAAGCCACATCGTAGGCATATTCATCTTCACAAAGTGTGTGTTTTCCCAACTTCACCATTGCGCCTGGATCGGGGCCGCCGTGGCCGCTTTCGATATAATAGACTTTACCTTTCAGGAAGTTATCGACGAGAGGCACGTGTTGGTATTTTTTTCCGAAAATGGGAAATATCCTTGAACCCGCAGGTTCTACCGCCAGGTTGACCTCTCCATTCTCAGCGGGTTCAGCAGGGGCATTAATGTCAGATTTGGGGCATTTTAGCAAATGATATGGGACCCACAGAACTTTATCAACTCTGAAGTCGGTTGTCCGGTAGCCATCCTTCAACATATTGTCATTGTAAACTTCAATGCTTTTTGCCGTTTCCCAGTCGCTGATGCCAATGGAAGAACGAATGGTATTGCCATCGAATTCATACAGCATTACCGGCAGGAGATATGATTTTCCAACCTTTAAGTCAGCGCCTTTAGAGAGCCGGTTAATTTTATAAAACTGGGTATGATTGCAGGAATTCTTGTCGAGGTCGTACCTGCGCAGGAGCGAATACACTCCATCACCAGGAAGGGCTTCCGCCTCCAGATAGGCCGGTCCGGCCAATGCCAGGGAAACGTAAAAACTCAACAAGAACAGAAGGGTCGTCCGGCGAAACATGAATGGTCAGTTTTTTTGGCAGTTAGTCTTATCAACGAAAAATCAGGTGCGAAAATATTAAACAAGTTCCTTTAAATCCAACTGCGAATGCGAACCTCTGTCCGCAAGGACTATAATAGGGTAATCGAATCATGCCGGTGTTTACCACTTATTTGGTCAAATTGAAAGTCTATTCTTTGACGAGACGTTTCGAAACCACCCCGCTGCCGGTAGTGAGCTGCACAAAGTAGATGCCCGGGGGCCAATTTGATTCCGTCTCTATCGTTACCTGGTGTTGCCCTTCGCTCAAAAGTCCGGCATGCTCAGCCCACATCGTTTGTCCGGTGTAGCTGCTCACCTTAATTTCAGTTTCCGCATCATGGGACAGAACGAAATCTACGGTGGCATTCGATCGGAAGGGATTTGGGTACACATTCCATTCGAAGACACCTGCCACAGGCTCTTCAGTACCGCTCAGGCAGGCCGTTTTTATTACAAATTCCTGATAGTTCGCTATGGCAAAGTCACAAATCGCCCGTACCCGAAGGTCGTATTCCGTGCAAACCTCCAGACCATAAATTGTATAATTCGGGTCAGACACTGACACCGTCGTCCAGTCATCGCCACTGCCGGTTTTGCGGTAACCGAATTCGTAACTGATCGTATTTGACATGCCTTCCCAGAGCGCATTTATGGTCGAGAGTGTAGAATCGAAACTGAAATTGAACGCATCGGGGCACGGCACTGCAGGCCGGAAAACGGCCGTTATGGTGTCGCCAATGGTATCGCTCAGGCTCAATTGTATGCCATCGGAGAAAGGGTCCGGACTAATAGGATTATTGACGGACTCCCAATGGTCCAATTGCCAGCCCGATTGGGGAAGGGCGTAAAAATTGAGCGTAGTGCCGGAGAAATAATCTCCCTGCCACGGGAATCCGGCGGGAACGAAGGTGTTGACCTTCACGTCATTCGGCTCGTTCGGAGGGGTTACTAAAACCGTCACGGGGTAAGGACCAGTCACGTCGTAGCAGTCCTCGATGCCGCTATTTATAATGGTACAACGAGTGTTGATGAAATCGATCATTTCCTGCACGTTGGCCTGCCATTGCGCCATCGAACCTCCCCATTTCTCGATTTGCCGGGGCATCTCCGGCTCAATGCGGCTAACGAGTGAATCGAGCAGCTCGAGCATGTAATCGCAGGTGAAAAAAGAGTTGTTCATGTCGGCGTACCTATTGACGTAAAGCGAATGGAATTCTTCATTGGCCATCAGGGCCTGAATGAGTGCCCCGTGGCCCTCGAAGTCGGCGGGGAGGTCTTCGGCATAGCAGGGGTCGGCGTAGGGAGTGATGTCGGGAATGCTTGTGTAATTGATGTAATGTCCGAAGGTGGCGTCGAGGTCCCAGAGTGCGTACCGCCATTTTTGGGCCCCACCGTCAGGCTTGTGGCCACGCCACCAGGAGGTGTTCCAGTTTAGCCAATCTTTGCATACGACGTGGGTATTGATAAGCATATAATCGATGAGGCTCAACACGTTGAGTTGTTCTTTCACCACCTCGTAGTTTGCCGGTATGGCCATGTCATTATTGGTGATAAAATCGTGAAGCACATCCCAATCTGCACGGCTCCCGTACTCTTCCCAGGTGCTACCCCAGGTTTTTATATAGTCTATCCATTTTTCACCCTGGTTGTAATAATAACGGGTGTAATCGGGGTCGTCGACTTTTTCCCGGATTTCATATACGCCCCAATATTCCCCGTTTAGGTATAGTACGCATGGAGTGTAGGAGCGCTCATCAAGTTCCATTTCCGCATTCTGTGAAAGCCGGTGCACGTATGCATCGCGGATATGCGCCCCATCCTGAAACGGATAGTTGTCGTTGGCGGCAGCCTTTAATATGAGCCGCTGAAAATTGTTACGGCTTTTATTATCAAAAACCTGGTGCGAGATAGAGCTGGCATAGCCCATCTGGTCGCGCGTTATGTAGTCGATGCCGCGCTGTTCGTAGGCCCAGGAATCGTTGCCGTGTTTGTTGAATTCTCCGTAAGCCTCGTCAACGAGTTCACCATTTTCAAAATACTCGAAAGAGCCTTTTGGTGAAAACTGAACACCGTCGAGCAGGTTTGCCAATGTGTTGCCAGCAATGGACAGCACTGGCACAGTGTGGGCATCGCCGATAAAATAGGTATTTGCTTCTGTAAAACTCGGGGGAATCAAAGTGGGGTCTAAGCTGAAAGACCTTGCTTTTATTACTGTGGTCTGGGTAATGCTTATGGGGCCAATGTAGAGCGTGGCGGCAGTTGTTGGTTCAGAACCGTCTGTGGTGTAGCGAACTTCGGTATTAGACGGCACTCCGATGCTTACAGAAATTGGGGCGGGGTAAAAACCAGGGTCAGAGTTGAAAACTGGTTTTGGTGCATAATATTGATAAGCATTGTAATTCGGGGACCCGGGGGTCGGATTAAGGAATACGCCCCATTGCGCATCACCATCGGTTACTCTGCCGGTGGAATGGTTGAACTGGTTCGGGTTGGCTATCAGTACATCGTCAACAGTATTTTGTTGGGGATCTGTGAGTACTATGCTTTCTTGTTTTGTCTGGGTGAGCTTAAAACCGGCGTGTACATAACTGCCATTCACCTCGTCGCGGTCTGAGCAATAGATGATCAAAAAACCACTGGGCTCAATGTTGACGCCCGCTGGTATTTCCCATTTATTGGGCTTGTTTGGATTGTCGCTGAGGAAATACCCCGATAGATCCGCAGTTGAAGTGCCCGTATTATAAAGTTCCACCCAATCTTCATGCTCACCATAATTGTCGGTGAGACCATTCATATTTGCTGCGGAATATTCGTTGATCACAACTTGTGCCATGCACATTTGCGATACCGGTAAAATGAGAAATAGGGAGTAAAGTATTGTGCGCATAGTTGATGTATTTATGCCTCCAAAGGTATTCAGGTTGGGCTGTTTCCCAGCGTTTCAGGCTAAGAACTGCCACAAACTGCCAGCCGCTGACAAATCAGTATTTGGATTTTGCACCTCTTATACCAAGGGGAAACAAAAGTCCTTATCGTAATTCTATTATACAGAGGTGACAGAAGAGTACCTGACTTCGCTGGTTATCGCGGTCCCT
>CAZPHZ010000255.1:0-4774 GCA_964586035.1 uncultured Saprospiraceae bacterium | reverse complement strand
TCAAAAAGCCCATGCCGGCGATACCGTCGAATTTCTCGTCGTACTCGGCGGGCAGACCGATGTGAGCGAGGCCCGGTTTTTTACCAAAAAAGAAGAAAAAGGCGCATTCGTTTTTCAAAAACTCAGCATGACCGCGGAGCGCACACAGAAGCGCGTCCGGCAAACGCTGGAAAATTTCGGTGCGCCCCATCGCTCTTTCTGGATTGTCAATGCCTTGTGGGCGGAGGGTACGCTGTCCCTGCTCGAAGCCATCGCCCGCCTGCCCGAAGTGCGCCAGATACAACCCAATCCCCACGTGAGAATGCCGGAGCCGGAGCACGGCTCCTCCGGTGGTGGCCGCACCCTCACCTGGGGCATCACCGACATCAAAGCCGACCTCGTCTGGGACATGGGTTACACCGGGCAGGGTGTCGTTGTGGGCGGGCAGGACACCGGCTACGACTGGGACCACGAGGCCATCAAAGTGAAATACCGCGGCTGGAACGACACCACCATGACCGCCGACCACAACTACAATTGGCACGATGCCATCCACTCCAATGCCGGGGCGAACGATTGCGGTTTCAACTCGCCCGTGCCCTGCGACGACTACAACCACGGCACCCACACCATGGGTACGATGGTGGGAGAAAATGCAACCGACACCATCGGCGTGGCGCCCGATGCTAAATGGATCGGCTGTCGCAACATGGACGTAGGAGTGGGCACCCCCACCACGTACATCGAATGTTTCGAATGGTTCCTCGCCCCCACCGACCTGAACGACCAAAATCCCGACCCTTCCAAAGCCCCCGACGTCATCAACAATTCGTGGACGTGCCCGGTGAGCGAAGGCTGCGACACCAGCAATTTCAGCACGATGGAAACCGCCCTCAACAACCTTCGCAATGCCGGGGTGGTCATCGTGGCTTCAGCCGGCAATTCAGGTTCGGCCTGCGAAACCATCGACGCCCCACCCGCCATTTTCGCGGGCAGCCTGTCGGTCGGTGCCACCAATTCGAGCGACACCATCGCCGGTTTCAGCAGCCGCGGGCCGGTGACGGTGGACGGCAGCAACCGCCTCAAGCCCAATGTCAGTGCCCCGGGGGTGGGGGTGTATTCGTGCATTCGCAATAACAACTACGCCACCTGGAACGGCACGAGCATGGCCGGACCCCATGTGGTGGGCACCGTGGCGCTGATGCTGTCGGCCAATCCCTCCCTCAAAGGGCAAGTGGCACAGGTAGAGTCTATTATCGAAAATTCGGCGGTGGCCAAAACCACGGCGCAGACTTGCGGCGGCACCCCGGGTACGGCCATTCCCAACAATACCTTCGGCCACGGCATCATCGACGCAGAGGCCGCTGTCAACCAGGCGGTAGCCCTTCTGCCGGTCGAGTTATTTTCCTTCACCGGTGCTCCCGACGGCAGGGATGTGCGGCTGTTTTGGAAATCGTCGGCTTTCGGCAGTCTCAGCCATTTCGAGGTGGAGCATTCCGCCAGCGGGGCGCAGTTCAATTGGCTGGGAAACGTCGCCTTTTCTCCGGCGCAGGGTTCGGAGGGGGTGTATGAGTTTTTCCATGAAAACGCCGGCGCCGGCGTACATTATTACCGGTTGAAAATGGTAGATATCGACGGCAGTTTCGAGTATTCCAACGTGGTGGTGGTTCAAATAGCCGGAGAGAACGAGTTGATGCTGTTCCCCAACCCCGCGGGCAGGCAACTGTCGGTGCTGACGAAAGTGAATGACGATGCGCCGGCATCCATCCGCCTCTTTGATGCGGCGGGCAGGCTGCTGCTCTCCACATCTGCGTCGCCCGTCAACGGAGCCCTGAACATACCGATGGACACGGGCGGGCTGCCTGCCGGGATGTACGTCGTGGAAGTATTGCCTGTCAATGGCTTACCTTTGCGCAGCAAATTCGTGAAAAACTGATTCTGAAAAAACGCCCCATTCCCCATGCTGGAATATCTCTCGCTCTTTGCGGAGCAAATGCGCGCACAAACCTGGCTCGACTGGACCATCACCGTCACGGCGCTGATTTATGTGTGGCTGGCCGCCAAAGAAAAAATCTGGTGTTGGGCCTGGGGCATCGTATCCTGCTCGCTGTGGGCCTGGGCCGATTTTGCCAAATACAACCTGTGGGTGGACGGCATTTTGCAGATTTTTTACGTGGGCATGGGTGCGTGGGGCCTGTACTCGTGGCGTTTCGGCGGAGCCGGGAAAGAAGCGCTGCCCATCCGGCGGCTGCCGTTGCAATGGCATCTCGGCTTATTAGCTGCAGGGGCCGTACTTACGCTCGTGCTGGGGGTTGTTTTTGAAAAATACACCCCCACGTCGTTGCCCTATGCCGATTCGTTCGTCACCGCTTTTTCCATCATTGCCACCTTTCTCACTGTGCGCAAGGTTTTGGAAAACTGGCTGTACTGGATGGTGGTGGATGCGCTGGCTGTATTTCTGTTTGCCGCCCGTGATGCCGTACTCGTGGCCGTCGTCATGATAGTTTATTCCGTCATTGCCGTTTTCGGTTTTATCACCTGGCGTCGTAAATTTGCCGCACAGTAAATGCAGCGAAGAGCAGCACTTTGACGCAAATCAGCAATACTGGATATTTGTTCCACATTATTTCAAATGCCGGGGGACTGACATACTGTTTGAAATTGTAATATCAGGTGCTACTCCCCATACGGCACCCAGATATTCTTAACCTGCGTCGCATGGCGCAAAAACTCCCGCCCCGCGGCGTGCCGGTCGTTGAACCAAGCGCGCTGTTTTCCATAATTCACCCAGGTTCGCTTCATATTTTCGGCAGCGGTGAATTCGACCATTTTACTGCCCTCCTTCGAGCCGAAATACCAGATGCCGTCCACGTCGTCGTGATTCGCCAGCACCTGCGTCAATTCGTCCTGATTTCCGGTGATGATGTTGAGCACGCCGCCCGGCAGGTCGGAGGTATCGAGCACCTGGTAGAAATCGGTGGCGGAGAGGGGATAGCGCTCCGACGGCACCGCCACCACCCTGTTGCCGGTGGCAATGGCCGGCATCACAGCCGAAATGAATCCCAACAGCGAGGGAGCCGGTGGGCAGACGATGGCCATCACCCCCAGCGGCTCCGGCATGGCGAGGGTCACGTTGCGGAAAGGCGTGTGGTGCACCTGTCCGTCGTATTTGTCGGCCCAGGCGGCCCAGTGGTACAGCCGCCGGATGGCACCGTCTACTTCGTGGCGGGCCTGTTTGTCTTTGGCCCCCGTCATTTGCGAGATGCGCCGGGCGAACTCCCCGCTGCGGGCCGACAGGTTTTCGGCGATGTAATACAATATCTGCGCTTTGTTGTGCGACGTGGTGTTGCTCCATGAGGCGGCTTTGTGGGCGGCTTCCACGGCGTTGCGGATGTCCTTGCGGTTGCCCGTGCCCACCTCGCCAAGGAGCTGGCCCTGCGGGCCAAAAACGGGGGTGCTGTACCCGCCATCGGGCCGTACTTGTTTTCCACCGATATAGAGTTTAGGCGTGCGGTCAATGGGCGGCATGCCGAACGTTGCAGCGCCAGGTTGCACCGGCGGCTTGCTATTTTTTTCGCTTTCACTTTCGGTAAAATCTTCCTCCCACGCGGGTTTTAAGTACTCCCAGAGTCCCTCCCTGCCGCCTTCGCGGCCGAAGCCCGACTCGCGGTAACCGCCGAAGCCGGAGGCTGCATCGAAAACATTTGTGCAATTTATCCAGACCGTGCCGGCTTTGATTTTCGGGGCAATGTCGAGGGCGAGGTTGATGTTTTCGGTCCACACGCTGGCGGCGAGGCCGTAGCGGGTATTGTTCGCCAATTTCACCGCCTCGGCGGGGGTGCGGAATGTCATGGCCGTGAGCACCGGCCCGAAGATTTCGACCTGAGCAATGGTGGACGCCGGCGACACATTGGTGAACAGCGTGGGCGGGTAGAAATACCCTTCTTCGGGGCAGGCCCATGACGGCTGCCAGAGGGTGGCCCCTTCTTCCACGCCTTTTTGCACGAGGGAGTCTATGGTTTTCATCTGCACAGGCGCCACGATGGCCCCGATGTCAATGCCTTTATCGAGGGGGTTGCCGATGCGCAGGGTTTCCATGCGGGCCTTCACTTTTGCAATCATTTGCTCCGCAACGCCCTCCTGCACCAGCAGCCTCGACCCGGCACAGCACACCTGCCCCTGGTTGAACCAGATGGCGTCCACCACGCCCTCCACGGCGCTGTCCAGGCAGGCATTTTCAAAAACGATGAACGGCGATTTGCCGCCCAGTTCCAGCGACAGCTTTTTGCCCGTGCCCGCTGTGGCCCGGCGGATGATGCGCCCCACCTCGGTGGAACCGGTGAAAGCGATTTTCTGAATGCCGGGATGTTCCACCACCGCGGCCCCGGTGCTGCCGTCGCCGGTGACGATGTTGACCACCCCGGGAGGCAGGCCGATTTGCTGGCATACCTCGGCAAATAGCAATGCGGTGACGGAGGTGAACTCCGCCGGTTTCAGCACCACCGTATTGCCCGCGGCCAGGGCGGGTGCTATTTTCCACGCCAGCATCAGCAGCGGGAAATTCCACGGGATGATTTGCCCTGCGACGCCGATTTCCCGGTAACCGTCCAACTCCTTTTCCATCAGTTGTGCCCATCCGGCGTGGTGGTAAAAATGGCGGGCCACCAGCGGGATGTCAATGTCTCGGGTTTCGCGAATGGGCTTGCCGTTGTCGAGGGTTTCGAGCACGGCAAAGAGGCGCGAGTGTTTCTGAATCTGCCGGGCAATGGCGTACAGATAGCGGGCGCGCCCGTGA
>CAZPHZ010000254.1:0-4779 GCA_964586035.1 uncultured Saprospiraceae bacterium | reverse complement strand
CAGCCACCTTCATACAATCAAAATTACTAATTTCGCAGCGAATTTTAAAAAGCGGGAAAATGCGTTGGCATTTTTACCGTTTATAACTTCTCAGCGAACAAAGCGTTTTTGCCGTGCTTTGCTCTTATTATTATAAAACCTAAACGATATTGCAATGAATGTTAAAGTATTGACCCTGTTCCTCTCCTTATTCATTACTCAAACTATTTTAGCCCAAAAATCCGATCCCGTCCTTTTTACGGTGGATCACACACAGGTACCCCTTTCTGAGTTCAAGTATATTTATGATAAGACCAACGGGCAAAAAGCCGATTATTCCAAAGCTTCGCTCGAAGAGTACCTCGAGTTGTACGAAAACTTCAAGCTTAAAGTACACAAGGCGAAAGAAATGAAACTCGACACAATCAGCGCTCTGAGGCAGGAATTGGCGGGCTACCGCCGCCAACTCGCCGACAGCTACCTGATTGACCGGGAGGTCACAGAAAAATTGGTGAAAGAAGCATTCGAACGGAGCCAGCAAGATGTTGAAATTAGCCATATCCTTTTCAAAGTTTTGAAAACAGCCACTCCTGCCGATACACTGATGGCCTGGAACAGAGCTTTGGAGGCGAAAAGCAAACTGGAAAAAGGGGCGCTTTGGGCCAGCGTTGCCACTGAATATTCCGACGATAAATCCGTAAAAAACAACCGCGGCCACGTGGGTTATGTAACGGCCCTGTTTCCCAATGGCTTTTACGACCTGGAAACCGCCGCATACAACGGAGAAATTGGGGAAATCCTTGGCCCCATCCGCTCCGATGCCGGTTACCATCTTTTGAAAATACACGACCGTCGGCCTGCCCGCGGCGAAATAGAAGTGGCCCATATCCTCATACGCAACGAAAAAGCTCCAGACCTCATCAAAGCCCGCTGGATGATCGACACCATATACAATGAACTCCAGGCCGGGGCTGATTTTGAAGACCTGGCAAAAGCAAAATCGCACGATAAAATGACCGCCTCAAAAGGTGGCTACATCGGCTTTTTCGGCATCAACCGCTACGAAAAATCTTTTGAGGATGCCGCCTTTGCATTGGAACACGATGGCGATTACTCCAAACCTGTAAGATCTTCCATCGGTTGGCACATCATCAAACGCATCAGCAGAAAAGAAAACCAAAGTTACCAAATGGCGAAGGCACGTATTGAAAATCAGTTGAAACAATATAAGCGTTTCGAGCTGGCGCGCAAAGCCATGATAGCCCGCATACTCAGCGAAAGCAAGTTCACGGAAAACCGTACAACCCTTAATGACTATATCTCCACCTTAGAGCAAGATTCCGCAAAGAGTTTTTTGACATACAAGTGGAAGGCGCCTGAACTGCTTTCGCAAGAGCCACTCTGCACGTTCGGTGGCAACACGACGGTGACACTTGGCGACTTTCAGAATTTCTTGCAGCGCTCGTCCAGAAAGCGGCAGCAATTGGCGCATCTCGATGTGGCAGGTGTTGCAAACAGGCTTTACAATGACTTTATTGACGAAAGTGCCATGAAATATGAAGAACACAACTTGGAGGCGAAATACCCCGATTTCAAATCTCTCATGAGGGAGTATGAAGAAGGCGTACTGCTTTTTGAAGTGACCAAAAGAGAAGTATGGGACAAGGCATCCCAGGACTCTGTGGGTTTGCAGGCATTTTATAACGGGCACAAAGAAAAATTCCAATGGAAGAAAAGAGCGGAGGTTAGCCAATATTCTTTGAATGCAAAATTCAAAGACCTCGGACAATCCCTCCGGGATTTTGCTCAAGCCAATAAGCCTGATGCTGTGCTCGACAAATTCAATCAACCCGATGGAGAGAGAATAGTGACTTATCAGCGCAGGGTGTACGAAGAGGGACGGAACGAGGTGCTGAATAAGATGCCATGGGAGGTGGGCGCATTATCACCCGTTGAAGTGAGCAAACGCGATCGCTCTTACAATTTCTTCAAAATTGAAAAAACACTGCCCCCCGGCCAAAAAACACTGAAAGAATCAAGAGGATATGTGGTAGCAGATTATCAGGATTACTTAGAGAAAGAATGGCTCAAGCAATTGAAAAAAGAATACAAGGTGAAAGTGAACGATAAGAATTTTAGAAAGCTCATCAAAAATTAATGCACAGAAGATTTGATGGACACTGGCTTTTGGAAAATATCGTCTGGGTTACCTGATGGAAGTTGGGTGTTTCTCTTTGTGGTCACGACCACACTGGCTGTTATCAGGTGTAGCCCGGCACAACCAAACGGCACCGGTGAAGATAGGGCGTTGGCAAGTGTTTACAACAAAACGCTGCGCCTTTCAGATATGGAGGGGATGATTCCCGAGGGAATGACATCGGAAGACAGCGCTGTTATCATCGATGCATTTGTGGATGATTGGGTGCGGGAAGCGGCTATGCTTTACGAGGCTGAACGCAACATTCCCAAAGACCTGGACATCAACAAACTCGTGAAGGATTATCGCGCATCTCTCGTAAAACACAATTACGAAAATGTACTCGTCGGTGAATTCCTGGACTCCACTATCACTGAAAAAGAACTGCAGGAATTTTACGAACAAAACAAAGAACAGTACAAGCTCGAAACACCCATTATCAGGTGTCGTTTTATTAAAGCTGCCCGGAACGCACATCAGCTGAAACTGGCCGAAACCTGGTGGAACAGCAGTAAAAAAGAGGACCTTGTCAACCTCAGAAACTGGTGCAACGCATCTGCGGTGGTGCATCACCTCCAAGACAGCTCTTGGTACAATGTAGACGACATCGCGGCGTACATGCCACAGGGCACCCTCACGGTTGACAATGTATCGAACCGCCGCGATTTTGTACAGCGCGACGATAATTTTCAATATTTCTTCAAGGTGCTCGAATTGGTTTCGAGACCGGAAATCGCCCCGCTTTCCTACATAGAAAACCAGGCCCGGAAGGTCATTTTACACAAAAGAAAAACCCTTCTGCTGGAAAATATGAAGGAAAAATTTTACGAAGAAGCCATGCGTAAGCACGACATTACTATTTACAAATAGAACGCCGTAGGTAGCCTTCGGCAACTCTCACAGCATACTGAATCAAAAGACTTACAATGTTAAATAAACTCGTTTTATCTTTTGCCGTCACGCTTATTGCCTCGGTGACATTTGCCCAAAAGGAAGTCATCGACAAAGTGATAGCCCATGTGGGAGGCGAAATAGTTTTGATGTCGGAATTGGAAGAACAACATTCTCTGATTTCTGAGAAAAATGCCGACCTGCCCCCAAACGCGCGATGCCTTATTTTAGACAATATACTCACCACCAAACTTCTCATCAATCAGGCAAAACTCGACAGCATCGAGGTGACTGAGACTGAGGTGGAAGCGCAACTCAATGCACGTATCGACCAAATCTTGGAATACATGGGGGGCGACATCACACAGTTCGAAGATTACTACGGTCAATCTATTACTGAGGTAAAAGCTAGCTTTCGGGAAGACCTGCGCAACAAGCTCTTGTCAGAGCGTATGAGCAACCAGGTAATGTCAGATATTACCGTTACCCCCTCCGAGGTCAAGGCTTTTTTCAGCAGGATTCCAATTGACAGCCTCCCCTATTTCAATTCCGAAGTAGAGGTAGGGGAACTGGTGTACAAACCGGTAATCAACGATGATGAAAGGCAGAAGGCCATCGCCAAGCTGGAAAATATTCGCAAAAGAATTGTGGAAGATGGAGAAGATTTCGCTGAACTCGCCAAGACCTATTCCGATGATTTCGCCAGTGCCCGTGTCGGAGGTGACCTCGGTTGGACGAAACGCGGCAAGTTTGTGCCAGCGTTTGAAGCCGCCGCGTACAATCTCGACGAAGGTGAAATTTCCGACATTGTTGAGTCCCCTTTCGGGTTTCACCTAATTCAACTCATCACCCGCCGGGGCAACACCATCAACACCCGGCATATCCTCGTGAAACCTGAAATTACGGATGCCGATATGGACATGGCAAGGGCCAAAATGGACAGCATTAGGCTGCTGCTCTTAAACGACAGCATTTCCTTTCCTGCTGCTGTTAAACAATTCGGCCTCGACGAGGTACAGAGCTTCAACAACAGCGGTAAAATGATTAACCAGGCTACAGGAAATACCTTTTTTGAAATTGCCGACTTAGAGCCCGACATCTATTTCACCATCGACACCATGGAAGTAGGCAGCTACTCCAATCCCTTTACTTTCACAGACCAGCGGGGAGAGACATTTTTCAGAATTGTGCAATTGCAAAGCCGCTCCGAACCTCACGTCGCCAGCCTGAAGACCGACTATTCCAAAATTCAGACGGCGGCCATCGAGGAAAAGAAATCTTCTTTCCTTACAAACTGGATCAGTCAAAAATTGGACGCCACATATGTCAAAATAGACTCTCGCTTCACCGGCTGTCCCAACCTTGCCAAATGGCAGAAAGACCCGGCGAGACCGTGAGTCTATGCGGCAGCAAAGATTTTTACTACCCAAGTAATTCCTCCAGGTCTGACTCTGCCACGTCGTAATCGTTGCCGAAGGCGAATAACGACGGCCGAAGCAATATAAAAGCAGCCACTCCAATGGCAAACCACAGCATGAGCCTGATTTGTCCCGTCATCAGGGCCAAGACGATTGCGGCCATATTGGCCCCTTCCTGGAGAACGGCACGGACCGTCCAAATTGTCAGGTAATGCACCCATTTTTCTCACACGCCTGCAAGGGCGCACTTTCAGTTCATACGGTACCGTGTCAATAGAAATGATGCCACTAGTC